>JAVBTI010000143.1:0-5663 GCA_031556255.1 Deferribacterales bacterium
GAACCCGTGCCGTTCCGGGCGGATAATCCACCGTCAGCGGCTGTGTTTATATCCACAGCGCCCTGGTCTATTGCGCCGCCGTCAAGATCCAGCCTGAATGAAAAAGTGCCCGTGCCGCTTGAAAGGTTCAATGTTGAAGCAAGGTTTGAAAGACTGCCCGAATAATACGCGGAACCCAGGGGAGCCGGAGGAGTTGGCGGAGTGGGGGCCGAACTGCTCTTGTCACCCAGCGCACCGGCCCAGTGCACACCGCCCGACGACAGGCCGCCCGTGAAGGTACTGGCGTTGTCGCTGAGATTGCCGCCCAGTGTAAGATCATTTACTGATGAAAAATAGCCCGTGCCGTCTATGGAGGCAAACTGATCCATATTGATAAGGTTCGTGTCAGCCATAATCTTTATGCCGGTCATTTTCCCGGTGCCGCCGGCGGCCACGAGGCTGCCGTCGTAATCCGTTGATATGTCTATCGCGCCTTCGGTTACGTCGCCGTTATCCAGATCAACATTGAATGAAAATTCACCAAAAGGATTGGAAAGGTTCAGCAATGTATTCCAGTTATTAAACGTACCCGCATAATAAGCTTTGCCCAGCGGAGTTGGCGCGGGAGTTAGTTTATTTATCTCATCATTTATCAGATCCGTAGACATATTAATGCTTAATGTACCCTCTTCCAGGCTCCATTCAAGCTTATCGTTATCCACGTCCTCTTCCGTCAGTACGCGCGCGATAAGTTGCACAAGCTGCACCTCTTCCGGCGTCGCTTCGCGGACAGCGTTGCCCGCGGAATCAACAATCACCACCATGCTCGACTGATTGATATTCGTCTGCAAAAGGGTCTGAAGGTTCGTCACTTCAACCATTTTTGAGGGATCTACAAGGTTTATCACCACCGTGGTGTGACCTGTGGTCGGATCGCCCGTCACCATCAGCGTTATGGTGGTACCGCGGATACCCACCGTCGCGTGGGGCGTGTTTATATCGAAACCTTCGCGGTTCTGCTCCACTATCTTGCCGCTCACCACCCGCGCGATACCTTTAGTCACTTCAAAGGCAAACTTAGGAGCTGTCACATTCTCACCGAACTCAAAATCACCCATGTCCAGTTCGGTATCGGAACCGAGGGATATTATGCTGTCGTCGGCAAACAATATCTGTACCTTGCCCGTGCCGTCGGTGACTATCATATCCTGGGAATATATGGGGCTGCGGAGCACAAGCTGCTCCCTCTCCACGCCCTTTTGGACGAAAGCCCCGGACTGCACGGAGATCACTATCCCCGCCGGCTGTCCCGACTGGGCATATGATATGGCGGCAAAAGTAAAATTTAACAGGATTATTGACAAAAGAACATTAAGTTTGGATATAAATCTACGCATAAAAGAACTCCCCCGGTACCGTCACACTACATCACTCCACCTCAAGTTATACTTCCCATAACTAGCATATACCACAAAAAGTAACTTTACAAGTATTTTAGGATCTATAACAGGGGTATGGGAAAAGGGTATAAAAAATGGGGGGGCTTTTAGCCCCCCATTTAGATGTGTATTTTACTGATTGTATACCGTTATTCGGCTTTTCTGGTGAAATGGAACCGCTGGCTGGCGATGTATTTGGAACCGGTGCCCGCCGGGATCAGTTTGCCCATGATGACATTTTCCTTCAGTCCGCGCAGATGGTCCGTCTTGCCGGAGCATGCCGCATCCGTCAGAACCTTTGTGGTTTCCTGGAAGGAGGCCGCGGAGATAAAGCTTTCCGTGTTCAAAGCGGCTTTTGTGATCCCCTGCATAATGGAACGCCCTCTCGGAGGCTGTTTGCCGTCCCGTATCATCTCCTGCTGAACCTTGTTGAAATCGGTCTTGTAGACCTCTTCGTTCGGCATAAAATCGGAATCGCCAGGGTCTTCCACCTGCACTTTTTTCAGCATCTGACGCACGATTACCTCAATATGTTTGTCGTTTATCGTAACGCCCTGCTTGCGATAAACTTCCTGGATCTCATCCACCAGATATTTCTCCAGAGCATTTTCACCAAGGATAGCAAGGATGTCGTGCGGGTTGATAAGCCCGTCTATCAGTGCTTCACCGGCTTTCACCCGGTCACCGTCCCGGACGTTCACATAACGCTGGGTGGAGATGCTGTATGTCTTCTTGTCGCCGGTCTCCTCGTTCTCAATGGTCAACTTCCGGAGGCCTCGAACAGTGTTTTCAATATGGACAATACCGTCGATTTCGGCAATAACAGCCGGATCTTTAGGTTTGCGCGCTTCGAAAAGTTCAGCGATACGCGGCAGACCGACGGTGATGTCTTTGGTCTTCTGTGTCTCACGAGGCATCTTCGCCACCACATCGCCGGGGAACACTTCCGTGCCTTCGTCCGCTGTAATGATAGCACCTATCGGCAGGATATACTGTTGAACCTGCTTGCCTGCGGCGTCTTTGATGATTACGCGCGGCTGACGTTTTTCGCGTGTGTTGGAGACAACCACTTTCTGGGATATGCCGGTGATCTGGTCGATCTCCTCTTTCAGCGTCTCGCCGTCCGTCAAATCCACATACACAACAGTACCTTCCGTCTCCGTCATGATTACCGCCGCATACGGATCCCATTCGGCAAGCAGGTCGCCCTGTTTCACCGTCTGGCCGTCTTCCACCATCAGGCGCGTGCCATATACAATTGTATATTTTTCGATAGTCCTGCCGTCGTTGTCCACAAGATTCAGATAACCATTGCGGTTCAATACCACAAGCTGCCCGTTGCGTTTTTTCACCACGCGGATATCTTCAAATTTAACTTTACCGCCGAATTTGGCGTTCAAGTTTGACGCTTCGCCGCTCGCCGACGCCGCGCCGCCGATGTGGAAAGTTCTCATGGTGAGCTGAGTGCCCGGTTCCCCGATCGACTGGGCGGCTATCGTACCGGTCGCTTCCCCTATCTCTACCAGCCTGCGGGTGGCAAGATCAAGCCCATAACACGTCTGGCATATGCCGAACTCGGTATCGCAGGTCAACACTGACCGTACTTTGACACGATCTATACCGGCCTTCTCTATCAAAGAGATTTCATTCTCCATAATCATGGTATTGGCCGGAATCAATAGTTCATCGGTAAGCGGATCGTATATGTCTTCCAGAGTAAATCTTCCGCCTATACGTTCGCCCAAAGGTTCAACGATTTCGCTGCCTTCCATAAGGGCGGTCATCTCCATCCCTTTAATGGTACCGCAATCTGTCTCGCTGACTATGACGTCCTGCGCCACGTCAACAAGACGGCGTGTAAGGTAACCGGAGTTTGCCGTTTTCAGAGCGGTATCCGCGAGACCTTTCCGCGCACCGTGGGTTGAATCAAAAAACTGCAATACCGTCAGCCCTTCGCGGAAGTTTGCCACGATAGGCGTCTCGATAATCTCGCCGGACGGCTTGGCCATCAGGCCGCGCATGCCGGAGAGCTGCGCAATCTGGGTTTTGGAGCTTCTCGCGCCGGAGTGCGCGAATACAAATATATTGTTGTAATTGCGCTCCCGCTTCTCAGTCTTGGACTCGTCGCCCCCAACACTCTGGATCGCTTTCATCAGGAACTCTGTGGTTTTATCATTGGTTGCGGACCAGACGTCGATGATCTGGTTATAACGCTCACCCGCCGTCAGGGCACCCTGGCGGTAGTGTTCGTCGATCTTCTGCACCATCTTCATGGCCTCTTCCACAAGGCGCGGTTTTTCTTTCGGTACCAGCAGATCGTCAAGACATATGGAATAGCCTGCTTTTGTGGAGTACCTGAACCCAAGGTTCTTCAGGTTGTCCAGAAACTGTACGCAATGCCAGTTCCCAAGTTTACGTGAAATAGTATCCACAAGCTTTGTAAGCTCTTTTTTGCCAAGAACCCGGTTTATCTCTTCAAAATCAACCCCTTCCGGCAAAATATTGCTGATAATAATGCGCCCGGTGGTGGTGGGGACGATCCTGTCCCCCATGCGCACATTTATCTCGGCATGGAGTGAAAGTTTGTTCTGATCGTAGGCCACAATGACTTCCCGCGGCGAACTGTATGTTTTACCGCACCCCATAGCGTTTTTCATCGGACGGGTGAGATAATATATCCCCAGAACCATGTCCTGCGTGGGCACTGCCAGCGGCTTGCCGTGGGCCGGGGAAAGTATGTTATATGATGAGAGCATCAGTGTGCGCGCCTCAAGCTGCGCCTCAAAAGAAAGCGGCACGTGCACGGCCATCTGGTCTCCGTCAAAGTCCGCGTTGAACGCCGGGCATACAAGCGGGTGAAGCTGAATCGCCTTTCCTTCAATAAGAAGAGGCTCAAAAGCCTGTATACCCAGCCTGTGTAATGTAGGTGCCCGGTTCAGCATGACGGGGTGCTCACGGATAACCTCTTCCAGCACGTCCCATACCTCGGGGCATCTATCTTCCACCATCTTTTTCGCCTGTTTGATGGTGGAGGCTATCCCGCGCTCTTTCTCCAGTTTGTAGTAGAGGAAGGGCTTGAACAGTTCAAGCGCCATTGTTTTCGGCAGGCCGCACTGATGCATTTTCAGGTGCGGCCCGGCGACGATAACCGAACGGCCGGAGTAGTCAACCCTTTTACCCAGCAGGTTCTGGCGGAAACGCCCCTGTTTCCCTTTGATGATATCCGAAAGGGATTTGAGCGGGTGTTTATTGCTGGAGCGGATAACTCTGCCCCGGCGGCCGTTGTCGAACAGTGCGTCCACTGCTTCCTGGAGCATCCTTTTCTCGTTGCGCACGATGATTTCAGGCGCGGAGAGCTCAATAAGCTTCTTCAGACGGTTGTTGCGGTTGATCACCCTACGGTAGAGGTCGTTGAGGTCGCTTGTGGCGAATCTTCCGCCGTCCAGAGGCACAAGGGGGCGCAATTCAGGCGGGATAACCGGAAGTACATCCAGAACCATCCACTCGGGATGGTTTCCGCTCTTTCGGAACGCTTCCACCACGCGGAGACGCTTGGCAAGTTTCAGCTTTTTCTGCACGCTGTTGGTCTCCTGAAGCTCGCGCTTCAGTTCAATCAGCAGCAGTTCAACATCCACACGCTTCAGCAGCTCTTTAATAGCTTCGGCGCCTATTTTGGCGGAAAAACCGTTATGCCCGTACTCTTCCACAAGCTTTCTGTAACGGTCTTCCGTCAGTATCTCCCGCTCTTTAAGCGGCGTATTCTTAGGATCGGTGACTATGTATGACTCGAAGTATACAACCCGCTCTATATCTTTTATAGAAAGATCGAGAATGGAGCCTATCCGCGAGGGCGAGCCTTTGAAAAACCATATATGGCAGACGGGGGAAGCAAGGTCAATATGCCCCATACGCTCACGGCGCACTTTGGACTCAATGACCTCAACCCCGCACTTTTCGCAGACTATTCCGCGATGTTTCATCCTTTTATATTTGCCGCACAGGCACTCCCAGTCTTTGACCGGGCCGAAAATTTTGGCGCAGAAAAGCCCGTCTCTTTCCGGCTTGAATGTGCGGTAGTTAATGGTTTCCGGCTTCGTGACCTCACCGGACGACCACTCCCTTATCTTTTCAGGAGACGCTATTTTTATGCGGATAGCGTCGAAGAAAACAGGTTGTTTTTCTTTCTTCTGAAAGGGATTTTTTACGCTCATTTATTCAACCTCCGGCTCATTGGCCTCAGCGTCA
>JAVBTI010000117.1:0-2567 GCA_031556255.1 Deferribacterales bacterium
AGTAAAAAGTTTTTCCCCCGCGCGCCGTAGATCCAGCGTGTGCGGAATATGAGATGCTTCACGCCGGAGTTTATTATGGCGTTGTCGCCGGCTACTTTTGATTTTGCATAAACAGACAACGGGTTCACCGGGTCGTTTTCATGGTAAGGGGCTTTTTTCTCCCCGTCGTAAGCAAAATCGGTGGAGAAGTGCACCATAAGCCCGCCGGTTTTTTTCAGCTCCTCGGCAATGACTCCGGGAGCAATCCCGTTGACCTGCATGGCGAACGCCTCCTTCTCTTCCGCCGTATCGACGGAGGTATAGGCGGCGCTGTTTACCACGATATCGGGCTTATGTTCCCTCATGAAAGTAATTATCTTGTCCGGTTGGGAAAAGTCCACATCCGCCATATCCACCGGCAGCACATTACCCAAAAGGGAAAGTATCCGTTCCAATTCGTAGCCGATCTGCCCGGATTTACCTGTCACAACTATTAAAGGTTTTTTCGTTACCATCTGAAATATGCCCTCACAAAAATATATCTACAAAGACCTTATAGCTTCTATCGGAGTTACTTTGGCGGCGGATCTGGCCGGCAGTATGCCGAAGGTCAGGGCGATTGCCAGAGATGCTGCGGCGGTTATCGTAAATACCACCGGGGTGATTTTAACCTCCACGAAACCGAACGAAGTTATCACCGCCGCCGCCGCACCGCCAAGTAATAGCCCGAACATCATCCCGCAGAAAGTTATCACTATAAATTCCATGATAAACTGTCTGAATATGTCGCGCCCGGTGGCGCCGAACGCCCGCCTTATTCCAATCTCTTTTATTCTGGTCTGGGTGGCGAGCAGAAACATATTGGCCGTCACAAATCCGCCGACCACTACCACCACAAGCGTTATCGTGCCCAGAAAGGCACCCATGGCGCCCAAAACCGCGATAAATATACCTGCTATCATGGAAGGTGTGAACATCTGGAAATCGTCCTCCTCCCCTTCCTGCAAATTATGCCTGTATCTCAGATACTCCCGCACAGGTTCCATCTGGGCGTCGATCGACTTGGGATCGTAGAAGCGCATCCGCAGCCCGAACAGGAAATTCTTCTGCCATGCATATTTTTTTACAAATATCGCCTCAGGCACCATGACGAAGGTGTTCATCTGGTCGTCGAAAGCGCCTATACTCTTTTTCTGTGCAACGCCGACGACTTCGCAGATATTTTTACCCAGTTTTATCTGTTTTCCTATCGGGTCGCCGTCACCGAACAAGGTTTCTTTGACATATGATCCCAATATGCATACGTTTGCACTGAATTCATTATCTCTGGCGTTAAAATCTCTGCCGATATCGATGGGCCAGTTCCATTCAAGGGCGGAGCTTGTGGCAACACCGTCAATTTCGGACATTAATTTTGAATTCTGATATGAAACCATCAGCCCCGGGTGCCAGCGCAGAGCTGCGACAAGATAAGCGTCGGGAAAGTTGGCCCGCAGGCCTTCCACGTCTTCCATCGTCAGCGTACGGTCTCTTCCGCCGGCGGCGAGTTTTTTCTTGCCTCCGCTGAATATCATCACCGCATCGGTGCCGAACATATCCATCAGGTCGGTGCCTTTTGCGATTGCCGCCGCGCCGAGCGCGGTCACAAGCGTCACCCCGGCAATACCCAGCCCTATGCAGAGCGCGGAAAGCGCCGTCCTTGATTTTGAGGCAAGCGTTGCGCGGACAGCCTCTTTAAACAAGCCTGAATATTTCTTCAGCCATCTATTCATACCGGGTGCGATCTAATCCATAAGCCTTTATTTTGCGGTGAAGATATGTACGCTCAATATCCAGAAGCTGCGACGCTTTTGTAACGTTCCAGTTCGTCGCCCGCAAAGCTTTTATTATATACTGTTTTTCAAACTCGTCCCTGGCGTCTTTCAACGGGGAGTCAAGCGGCATGGTCAGCTCGCCTATCAGCGAGCCTCCTTTCATAAGATAATCCGGCGCGTCAGCCACCTCAAGCACCTCTTTGTCCGACAGCACAACCATCCTCTCCACCACATTTTTTAACTGCCGGACGTTCCCCGGCCAGTCGAAGCGCACGAAAAGCTCCATCAGATCCGGAGAGATCTGCTTCAGGTTAAGCCCATTGATGGAGCATGCCTCCCCGAGAAAATGACTCACGAGATAAGGTATATCATCCCTTCTCTGCCGCAAGGGGGGCACCTCTATAGGGATCACGTTGATCCGGTAGTAGAGGTCTTCCCTGAAATTGTTCACGGCTATCTCGTTTTCCAGCGTTTTATTGGTGGCCGATATCAGGCGGAAATCGGAGCTGATCATGTCCGTCCCCCCTACCCTTGTGAAAGTGCCGGTTTCCAGCACCCGCAGTAGCTTCGCCTGCATGGACGGCTCCATATCGCCGATTTCATCAAGGAAAAGCGTGCCGCCGTCGGCAAGTTCCACTTTGCCCGGTTTTCTGACCACCGCACCGGTGAAGGCGCCTTTTTCATGACCGAACAACTCACTTTCTATAAGCTCCGACGGCACGGCAGAACAATTGATCTCAACAAACGGTTTGTCGGCGCGTTTGGACAGCATAT
>JAVBTI010000112.1:0-23963 GCA_031556255.1 Deferribacterales bacterium
CAGCACCACGGGTGAATTTTTGACTATAGACAACCTTAGGCTGGCCGGCGCCTTTGACGAGACATTTGATCTCTTCGACGGCACCGTATCCACCGAAGACAGTGTTTACGGCGGCACCGGCCCCGTGACGCTTGCCGACGCAGTCGCGTCTAAGAGCCTCATTCCCGCCATGCCACAGGCGGCATACTACAACGGAACAATCAGCAATTTTTCGGGTATGAGTTCATTTATAGATGAGAGCACCGCCTACGGCATTTTTTCATTCAAGCTCGATTTGGCAAGCAGCAATATAAGCGAAGGTTACTACTATGTATTCGGAACTGATAACAGTGGTAACATGGGAGCCGCGGAAGGGCAAAAAGGGACGGGCGCATTTGATACCGGCCTGGGCAAATTCCGCATCTCGAATTTTACCGGAAGCGCTTACGGTGGCATGACATTGTTTCTACCAGACCTCAGCCAGATGCCTGTTATGGAGGTCGCCATATCGGGCGATACGGTTACGGGCAACCTGTGCAATTACGGTGCATGTTTTCCGGGAGGGCCCACTGGTGAGCTGAGCGGCGGCAAGTCACCGTTACCGTACCAGCCAACGGTAGCGTACTACCACGGCGCCACATCTTTTATGCCCGTCGATGCTCAGGCCGCTTACGGAGTCAACAGCGACGGGGGAGATTTCAGCTTTACACTGAACCTCAGCGGCGGCGATGTCACAGACGCATTCTTCTTTATTTTAGATTCAGGAAACGGCAATATAGTCTCAGCCCGGGGCGGCGGCGGGCAGATGCAGTCGGATAGATCCGTAACCATATCCGGCTTTACCGCTGATCCGTATTCCCTCGCCGCAGGGAACGCGGGTATCAGCAACACTGAAATCAAAGGGAAGTTTGATAACCAGCACCCGAACACTGTTTTCAGCGGCGATATCACGGTTGACGGCGGCTCCACCGTCATAGGGTTGGCAACGGCATATACGGAAAATATCCAGCCGCCCGGCATGGTAGCCATATATTCGGGAACGCTGGATGTGAGCGGTATCGCCGGGGCAACCACCGGAACCCTCGATTTTACGCTTGATATGAACAAGGGAGTGGTAAGCAGCGGCAGTATGGTGGTGAACAGCGGCGGTGCCGTCCCTGTTTTTGAAGCACTTAACGGTAAGGGCGCGTTGAGCCACAGCGACGGCAGCTTGTATATTTCCAACTTCGCTAATTATAACGTGGATGCCGGCGGTTCCCTGGTGAACGCGCAAACGTCCAGAGTTGACGGCGCGCTTATAACAACCGGGGAGGCTAAATTTGCAGGCACTTATGAGATATATGATAATATGGGTGTACTGATTCCGGGGGCCACCGGCGCCGCGGATGCGATCGGCACCTTCAACCCGTAGACGGCGTGAAGTTTGAATTTTGGATATGAAAATCAGAATACGATCTGACAGGCACATAATAAAGGGTGTATGGACTGCTCCCCGCCGGGGAGTCGAATCTGCACTTTGGCAGATTCGGTGGACTAAGGAGCAAAGCGACGCCCACGGAGCCGACACGGAGCAGGGTTGCCCTGCGAAGTTAGGCGAAGTGCCAGTGGCAGAGGTGAAGCGGGATTTACTCCCGCTGAACCGGAGACAGCCGTGAGAGTATATTCATTTATGTACTGTTTGATCAAATCTTAACTTATGCATTTTAGATATGATTAAAGCCCCGCGGATCGCGGGGCTTGCCGTTTTTGGCCATTGCAGTTCCGGTCCTATATCAGCCCCGCGTGCCTCAGAATCGATTTTGGATCCGGGTCCCTGCCCAGAAAGTCCCTGTAGATTTCGCTCATTTTGCTGCCCGCGCCTCTGCCGAGAACATTGTCCCGGTAGCTTTTCGCCAGCTCTTTGTCAAATATCCCTTTTTCCGCGAAGGCGCAGAAGGCGTCGGACGAGAGCATCTCCGCCCACTTGTAGCTGTAATATCCCGCGGCGTAGCCGCCGCTGAAGATATGCGAAAATCCGTTCTGGAAAATGTTATACTCCGGCGGGATTATTACCGCCACCTCTGCCCTGACACTGTCCAGTGTTTTTTGAACTTGCTCCGCGTCCATCCTCTCCATATGTATCAGCATGTCGAACAGGCCGAACTCAATCTGCCGTACCAGCGCCATTCCCTCTTGGAAGTTCCGTGCGGCGACAACCTTGTATATCAGCTCTTTCGGCAGTTTTTCGCCGGTTTTCCAGTGCGCCCCCAGCGTATCTATAACCTCCGGGTCGTAGGCATAATTCTCAAAAAACTGTGAGGGGAACTCCACTGTGTCCCAGTCTATGCCGTTCACTCCGCTGACGCTCGCCTCATCCACCCTTGATAGAAGATGGTGCAGTGCGTGGCCCATCTCATGGAACAGTGTGGTGACATCGTCATGGCGCAGAAGTGAAGGGTTATCCGGTTTTGACACGGGGAAGTTGGCCACGATGAACGCCTGGGGAAGATGCTCTTTGTTCTCCGCGTCCCTGTGATGGGTCTGCCAGTTGTTCATCCACGCGCCGCCGCGTTTTTCCGGGCGCGCCTCCAGATCCATGAATATACCGCCGATAACTCTGCCGTTCTCGGTCATTTCGTAATATTTGGTTTTTTCATGCCACAATTTCACCGGTTTTTCGGTGAAATCGATATTGAAAAGGTGCTTTATGATACCAAACATACCTTTTACCACCCGGTTCTGCTCGAAATAGGGGCGCAGGGCCTCTTCGTCGTAATCATAGCAGGCTTTTTTGAACTTGTTGCTGTAATAGCTTGTATCGTAAGCCTGTATATCGGCGACGCCGTCTTTGGCGGCAAACTCGGCCAGTTTGGCTTTGTCCGTTACAGCGTGGGGCTTGCCCGCCGCGGCCAGCTCATGCAGGAACTCCACAACTTTGCCGACCGAAGGGGCTGACATGGAACGGATATTCAGCTCCGCGAAATTCTTAAATCCAAGCAGGCAGGCTTTTTCATCCCTCAGTTTGAGTATTTCGGTGATGAGCGTGCCGTTTTCCGGCGCCCTTGTGGAGTAGGCCCTGTAAACCTCTTCTCTTTTGGCCCGGTCGGTGACGTATGTCATAAAGGCTATATAACTGGGCATCTGGAGGGTGAATTCCCAGCCGTCCTCACATTTTGCCGCTTCTTTGTCGCTCTCCGGCATTTCGCCCAGAATGCTTTCGTCTGTTATCATTATTTTGTAGGCGTTTGTGGCATCCAGCAGGTTCTGGCTGAACCTGTCCGACAGCTCGCTCAGGCGGACGTTTATCGATTTTATCCGGTCTTTTCCGGCGTCGGAGAGGTTGACGCCTTCCAGCTCAAAATCGAATATGGCATCGTCCAGCACTTTCCGTTCCGGGGCGGTCAGATTGCCGTACTCTTTCCGTTTTATTTCCACATATGTGTTATACACAAGCTTGTTGTGGGAAAGTTCGGTGGAGTAGACCGTCAGCGGCTCCAGACAGCTTGTAAACGCCTCCTGCGATTTCCCGTCGTTCATCACGTTCTGCAGGTGCGACACAGGGGTGAAAAAGACCGACAGCCGTTCCCCCGCCTCCATGAAAGGGCGCACAAAATTCATATAGCTTCTGTCACTTTGGTTCAGGAGCTTTTCAAGCTCCGATTTGTTGTCGTTTATAATCTTTTCAAGCTTAGCTTTGCTGTCCTCAAGACAGTCTGAAGGGAAATAACCCAGTGTCATTATCAGCTCCGGTAATCAGCGTTTATTTTTATATATTCAGTTGTCATATCGCATGTGTAACAGAGGGCGGCGCCTTTGCCGGCGCCCAGATCCAGTTTGATTGTGTATTCCGGCTGTTTCATTATTCCGCAGGCTTTCTCTTCCAGCGCCGTGTCGATGAGGGTGGAGTTTTTCACATAGAGCATATCGTTGAACCATATCGACACCCCGTCAGGATCGAACTCCGCCCCGGATGCGCCGGCGGAGGACATGAGCCTCCCCCAATTCGGGTCGCAGCCCGCAAACATGGTTTTTACGAGGGGGGAGTTGGCTATTTTGGACGCACACAGCTTCGCCTCCGTGCCTGATTTTGCCCCCGTGACTTCCACGGTCACAAGCTTTGTGGCTCCTTCGCCGTCCCGTACCACCATGAGTGCGAGTTCCCGGCAGACCCATTTGAAAGCCGCGTAAAATTGCTCCCGGTGTTTGCCGTCCGCGAGGCTCACCTCCGACATGCCGTTGGCGAAGGCCATAAGGGTGTCATTGGTGCTCATATCCCCGTCTATCGTTATGGCGTTGAAGGTTTCGTCCGCCGCCTCTTTCAGCAGTCCCTGCAGTTCCGCCGCACAGAGCGCCATATCGGTTGTGATGAAGCCGAGGAAGGTTGCCATGGCTGGGTCTATCATCCCCGCTCCTTTGCACGCCCCGCCTATCACGTAGCTGCCGTCGTCCGTGTTTACAAGCACCGCTACTTCTTTGGCCACGGTATCGGTGGTCATTACCGCTCTGGCGAACAAGCCGCCGTTGTCGTCCTCCAGCTCTTCGCAGAGGGCGGGGATATTAGCGGATATTCTGTCCATGGGGAGCTGAGCGCCGATAACCCCGGTGGAAGCCACCAGAAGTGAACCGGCGGGAAATCCCAGTGCTTTTTCCGCCATGGAGGCGGTTTTTTTGGCATTTTCGAGCCCTTCCGCACCCGTGCAGGCGTTCGCGCCGCCGCTGTTCACGATGGCGCCGCGGACCTCCTGCTTTTTTTCCAGCAGTGCTTTATCGTAGCGCACAGGAGCGGCGGAAACCCTGTTTGTGGTGAATACCGCCGCCGTCTGGCAGGGTACGTCGCTCACAAGCAGGGTCAGATCCAAGTTGCCTTTCTTCTTTCCCTTGATGTCCGCCACGCGGGCTGACGCGGTAAAACCCAGCGGGGCGCACACTCCGCCCCCCTTTATAATCTCAAACCCGTTATTCTTTTCTTTTTTCATATAAGCCCCGTTTTAATATCAAATCCCATACGTATATTGAAGCACTGCACCGCCTGCGAACTTGCTCCTTTCAAAAGGTTGTCCAGCGCGCTGACTATAATAAGATTATCACCCTGTTTATACATTGCAATATCAATGAACGGTGTGTTTGCGACGTATTTTATATTGGGGATACTGCCGTCTGTTCGTATCCGCACCATCGGCCTGCCCCTGTATGCGTTTTGCCATATTTTCAGCAGTTCGTCCGGCTGTTTGTCCGTGCGGGCATAGATTGTGGAGAGCATCCCCCTTATCAGCGGGGTAAGGTGGGGGGTAAACACGATGTCGGTTTTAACTCCGGCGGCCCTTTTTATGATGTGGTCTATCTCCGGCTTGTGCCTGTGGGTGAAGATGCCGTATGGTTTCAGATCTTCGTCAGCCTCGCAGAAATGAGTGGTTTCCGTGGCCTTTTTCCCGGCACCGGATACCCCTGATTTACTGTCAGCTATGATGTCGTGTTCCACCGCGCCTTCCCGCAGCAGGGGAATCAAAGGAATAAGGATCGACGTGGGGTAGCAGCCGGGCACTGCCACAAGGTCACTATTTTTTATATCATCTTCAAATATCTCCGCCAGGCCGTATACCGCGTTTTTTAGGATATCCTGATGTGTGTGGGCTGTTTTGTAGGTTTTTTCATACAGGGCTGCGTCGCTCAGGCGGTAGTCTGCACTGAGGTCGAACACCTTCACCCCTTTGGAGTACAGATATGCCGCCGCGTCCATACTGGCGCCGTGGGGCAGGCAGAGGAAGGCGGCGTCGCTCTCCGCCGCAATCAGGTCCAGGTCGTTGCCCGTGAGTGTTTTGTCGCACAGCCCCAGAAAGGCGGGGTAGGCTTCGCTGTATCTTTTCCCCACGGCGGATTCGCTTGTTATATGCGACAGCCGCACCTTCGGGTGGCGTATGAGTATCTTTACAAGTTCCGCGCCGGTGTAACCCGTGGCGCCTAATACAGAAACATTTATCATATTAACCTCTAGACAGGTAAAATAAGCTGAATATCAGAAAAAAATATTTTTTCACATCAAGCACCAAACAATATTTATATCATACCGTTTTTGCGTAGTAAAGCCACTTTCATGCTATAAGTGAAAGCGGAAACTTTTATCATGTACCAGTTGTCAGAACCGTAAGAAAAGTGTAAGTATATATCCATATCAGGAGATATTTAATGTTGAAAGGGCTGATTAATGAGAGTGAGATGGAGCGCATGCTGGAAAGGATGGCGTTCCAGATAATCGAAAAGTGCCCCGCCGAAGACCTGTGCATAGTGGGGATCCATCGCCGCGGCGTTATACTGGCCGAACGCATACACGCAATAATAGAAAAACACAAAAATATCGACCTGCCTCTGGGTAACCTGGACATCACGCTGTACAGGGACGACTTGAGCGAAATAGGCAGTTTTCCCGCGGTATACGGCAGCAAAATCCCCTTTGACGTGAACGGTAGGGCGATCCTGCTGGTGGATGATGTGATCTACACCGGGCGCACTATCCGTGCCGCCATAGACGCGGTGATCGATTACGGCCGCCCGGCCAGGATAATGCTTATGGCGCTTATCGACCGGGGGCACAGGGAACTGCCCATCCAGCCGGATTTTGTGGGCAAAGAGATCCCAACCAGCAGGAGAGAGGACGTTCAGGTTCATGTCCAGGAGATAGACGGGGATAACGGAGTTTATATCAGGAGTTAATATGAAAGATTTTCTGTCCACGAGAGATCTGTCGAAAGAAGAGATCACGCATATACTCGATTCGGCGGATGCTTTCAGGGAACTGAACAGCCGCGATATCAAAAAAGTACCAACTTTGAAAGGGAAAACGGTTATAAACCTTTTCTTTGAAAACTCTACCCGCACCCGCACGAGTTTCGAGATAGCTGAAAAAAGGCTGTCGGCAGATTCCATCAATTTCTCCTCTTCAGTATCCAGCACCCAGAAAGGTGAAACGCTAATAGACACAGTCCATAACATTGAAGCAATGAAGGCGGATATTTTTGTGATTCGCCATGAGTGTAGCGGTGCGGTAAAATTTGTGGCGGAGAATACCTCTTCTTCCGTGATAAACGCCGGCGACGGCCTGAATGAGCACCCAACCCAGTCCATGCTTGATCTCTACACCATCCGCCGGGCAAGAAAGAAACTGGAGGGGCTCAACGTCACCATCATTGGTGACATCGCCCACAGCCGTGTGGCCCGCTCCAACATATGGGCGATGAAAACAATGGGGATGAATGTGCGCCTGTTCGGCCCGCCCACGGTGATACCGAACGACAGCACCCCTTTCGGATGCGAAATATGCAAAAATATTGATGATGCGATCGACGGCGCGGATGCCTTGATTGTCCTCCGCATACAGCGGGAACGGCAGGGGAAACTCCTGATTCCGTCTACGCGGGAGTATGCCCGGTTTTTCGGCATAATGCCCAGGCATATGGAGAAAATCAAGAATGACGCCGTTATTCTGCACCCCGGCCCAATAAACCGTGGTGTGGAGCTTTCATCCTATGTTGCGGACAGCGGCAGGTCTGTGATACTTGAACAGGTCGAGAACGGAGTGGCTATACGCATGGCGCTTTTATGTATGGTGAGGAAAACGGCATGAGGATTGTGCTTAAAAACGGAACGATTGTCACCGACAAGGCCATGACAGGCAATCTGATAATAGAGGGCGGCAAAATCGTGGGCATTACGAACGAACTGCCCCAGGCGGACAGGGCTATAGACTGCACCGGCAGAATAATAGTGCCGGGGCTGATAGATATGCACGTGCACCTGCGCGAACCGGGGCAGGAGTATAAAGAAACCCTTCAGAGCGGCTCCGAGGCCGCGGCGGCGGGCGGCGTTACCACCCTGTGCTGCATGGCAAACACCCGGCCCGTGATAGACGATAGCACCCCGGTGGCGTGGGTCGTGAAAAGAAGCAAAGAGATAGGTTTGGCGGATATCATTCCTTACGCTTGCGTCACCAAAGGGATGCAGGGTGAGGAACTGACGGAGATGGGTAATATCCTCTCCGCCGGCGCCTGCGGCTTCTCCGACGACGGAAAGCCCATAATGAGCGGCGAAGTTATGCGCCGTGCATTGGAATACTCCAAATATTTCGGCTCTTACATAGCCTGCCACGAAGAGGAAAACACTCTTTTCAATAAGGGGGCGATCCACGAGGGAGCGGTGTCCGCCAGGTGCGGATTGCGCGGAGCGCCGGCAGAAGCGGAATCGGTAATGATAGCACGGGACATGGAACTGGCCCGTCTTACCGGCGGCCGGGCGCACATATGCCATGTTTCAAGCAGACACAGTGTGGAGCTTATCCGGCGCGGCAAGGCGGATGGGCTCAATGTAACGGCGGAGGTTACGCCGAACCACCTGACGCTGACGGACGAAGCCTGCGCTGATTACAATACCGCCTCTAAGGTGAACCCGCCGCTTCGGACTGAGGCTGACAGGCAGGCGCTCCTTGATGGGCTGAAGGACGGCACGCTCGACTGTGTGGCAAGCGACCATGCGCCGCACCACAGGGACGATAAATTCAAAGAGTATGACCATGCCGCCTTCGGAATGCTTGGATTGCAGATGATAATCCCGCTCCTTGCATCGCAGATCCGCGCGGGGAAATATAGCTGGCCGGAATTTGTGAAAATTACCTCATATAATCCAGCGAAAATCCTGGGACTGTCCGATCGCGGGCAGATAAAAAAAGATTTTGCCGCGGATATAGTTGTAATTGACCCGAATGCGGATTATATCTTTGACGAAAAAATAAACAGGTCTAAAAGCGTGAATACGCCGTTCTGGGGCAAAAAGCTGACAGGCCGGGCTGTGTTGACGCTGAAAAATGGAAAAACAGTTTTTGAAATATAATATAGGTTAACAGGAGTTTATTTTATGGACAATGTCGCGCTGATAGCCGGGAAAAGTATTGAAACCGCGTCAAGATGGATGCGTGAATCCGTCAAGTACAGGAGCAAGCAGGAGGAGAAGTTCGGCAGGCAGATACAGTCGATGCTGTCAAACCAGAACGATAAACTGCTGCTTATCGAGCTTCTGGACCAGTCTTTCCGGGCAGAATCGCCCTCCCGCTCCATGGATCAGGTCAAATACGTGTTCAATAAATACGGTATGGCGGAGTTTTTCAGCACCAAAGAGAAGTTTCTCGTGTGGCTGTTCCTGAATTTCGGCGGGATTATGCCGGGCGTGTCCATGAGCATGTTTGAAAACATGCTCCGGGACGAGGTTTCCGGCGTAGTGCTGAAAGGGGAAAACGATCACCTTATTCCCCATATCAAAATGCGCGAAGCGGAGGGGATGCGCCTGAACCTGAACTTCATCGGCGAAGCCGTGCTCGGTGAAGAGGAGGCGGAGTTCCGCAGGAAACAGTACATTGAAGCTCTTAAGACGCCTGACCTTAAATATATATCCATTAAAGCGTCCACCATATATTCCCAGATTAGCTCCCTGGGCTACGACAAAACCCTTAAGGAACTGGAAGGCCACCTCACTGCCATTTACCGCACCGCGCGGGACAATAAATACCGCGACAGTGACGGCAATCTCAAGAGTAAATTCATAAACCTCGACATGGAAGAGTACCGGGATATGGAGATCGTCTATGAGCTGTTTATGAGAATCCTCAGCCTGGAAGAGTTTAAAGACTTCCCGGCCGGGATTGTCGTGCAGGCGTATATCCCTGATTCTTTCGCGTGGCTGAAGAAGCTGATGGAATGGGCGAAAAAACGAGTGGCGGCCGGCGGAGCGCCGATAACCGTGCGCCTCGTGAAAGGGGCCAATATGGAAATGGAGTATATTGAATCCAGCTCCAAACACTGGCCGATGGTCACCTACGAGGATAAGATTGACACGGATGCCAACTATAAAAAACTTCTCATATATTTGCTTTCAAAAGAGAACGCTCCTTCGGTTAATGTAGGTGTGGCCTCCCATAACATTTTTGATCTGGCCTTTGCCTATGAAACAGCCAAGGCGAACGGTACTCTGGAGTATATGCAGTTTGAAAGCCTTGAAGGGATGGTGGAATCTATCCGCCAGACTATCAAAAAGGATGATCAGAAGATGGTGGTATACTGTCCGACCGCCAAAAAAGAGAATTTTACCAATGCCATCGCCTATCTGGTGCGCCGGTTGGATGAAAACACCGGCGAGCAGAACTTCCTGCGTTACTCGTTCAACCTGGCTGTAGGTTCTCCTGAATGGGAAAAGCTGAAAAATATATTCACCGAATCAGTTAAACGCATAGAAAGTGTGAAAAATGATCCGAAACGCACCCAGGACAGAAATATTGAGCCTGAGCCGGAGCATATAGATTTTTCAAAATTTATCAGCGAGATAGACACAGATTTCGTCCTCACACAGAACCGCAAATGGGCGGAAAAGATAGCGGACAGGTGGAAAAATATCGCGTCCGAGAATATTGACTACGGCTCAGTTATCGGCGGCATTGAGCATAAGAGCGGAAATATAGTGACGGTGTATGATAAATCGCAGCATGCCGGGAAGGTAATCGTTGGAAAATACCATCTGGCGGACGATGCGACATTGAGAGAGGCCGTCAATGCGGCAGAGAAGGGATTTCAGGAATGGAAGGCCATAAGTTTCGACGACAAGCTCAAAATTTTTGAGAGGGCTATCCATATTTTCCGTAAAAACAGGGGGGATCTGATAGGGATCGCCGCCGCGGAAGTGGGGAAAGTATTTACCGAAACGGACATTGAGGTATCTGAGGCGATAGATTTCATATATTTCTATACCCATGCCATGAAAACGTTCCGGGACAACTACCCCCATCTTGCTTTTGAAGGGAAAGGGATCGGCGTGGTCATCTCACCGTGGAACTTCCCCGTGGCAATACCTGTGGGCGGTATAATGACCTCCCTTATTAGCGGCAACGCCACTATTTTCAAGCCGGCATCCCTCTCCACCCTGACCGGGCGCATGCTGTGCGAGCTGCTATGGGCTGCCGGCGTGCCTAAAAACGCCCTCCAGTACCTGGCGGCAAAAGGGAGCATGGTGGAGAAGGCTATCGTCAAAGACCCGCGGGTCAAGTTCTCCGTCTTCACCGGCAGTGAAGGCACAGCGTACAGCATCCTCACCGCGCGGCCGGATCTGCTGATATCGGCGGAAACGGGCGGGAAAGACGGCACCATTGTCACGGCGCTGTCCGACAGGGATCAGGCTATTAAAAACGTTCTGCATTCGGCTTTTTCAAACTCCGGGCAGAAATGCTCCGCAACCTCGCTTTTAGTGCTGGAAGACGAGGTTTTTAACGACAAACTTTTTAAAGAGACTTTGAAAGACGCTGCCTCAAGTATGAAAGTCGGCTCGGTATGGGATCTGGGTAATAAAATAGGCACCCTGAGCGATCTGCCGTCGGGGGATCTGAAAACCGCCATCGAAGATAAAGGGGAATGGCTTGTGCCGCCTGTATTTGAAAACGGCAACCCTTATATGATGCGCCCGGCAATTAAATGGGGTGTGCACAGGGGCACGCTGTTCCATATGAAGGAATTGTTTGGGCCCATACTTACAGTAATGAACGCTAAAGATCTGAAAGAAGCTGTGGATATAGTCAATGAAACAGGCTATGGGCTCACAGCCGGGCTTGAAACCATAGACGAGAGGGAGTGGGCGGTATGGCGGGACACGCTGAAGGCCGGAAACCTGTATATAAACCGTTCCACAACGGGAGCTATCGTCCTGCGGCAGCCGTTCGGCGGCATGCGTAAGTCTTCAGTGGGTCTGGGCAGGAAAGCCGGCACATATAACTATGTGGCGCAGTTCACTGAAATAAAAGAAAATGATATGCAGGTGAGGAACGGCACAGCGCATCCGCTCGCGGAAAAACTTGCGGGCATTGCCGGCGCGGACGTATCTCTTTTCACAACGGCAAGTTCAAACTATAACTATAACGCTAAAGAAGTTTTTGAAAAGGTTATAGACCCCATGAATGTGCGCGGCGAAGATAACCAGTTCCGCTATCTTAAAGTGCCGGCGGTGGTTGTGCGGTACTGCGAGGGGGATTCCGCGAAAGATTTAGGGCTTATCATTCTGGCGGTGAGCGCGCTTAATATCCCGCTGACAGTATCTTTCGATTCCGCGTGCAAGGATGGGTTCATTAAACAGTTCGCGGATCTGGGTCTGAAAGTGGTCAAAGAGGCGGAAAATGAGTTTTACAGAAGGTTTACCCCCGGTGTGAGGATTAGATATGTGTCGAAGCAGTGTATAAAACCGGAAGCGTACGATAAGATGTACAAGAATTACGGTTATTTTGCCGCCGCCCCTGTCCTCTGCGAAGGGCGGTTTGAACTGCTGAATTATTTGATGGAGCAGTGTGTGAGCACGAGCTATCACAGGTACGGCAATCTGGGGGCCAGGCGGTAAAGCCACTGCGCCATCGCGCGTCAGCGCCGCCGGGCAATATAGCGTAGCGATGCCGCCCGGCGAAGCGCGGCGAAGGTGAGCCGGATTTACTCTGGCGAACCGCCGCAAGCGGTCGCGTTCCCTTGCGAAGCAAGGGCATGCGCGGCAGAAAACAGGTGAGGCGAGTGTGTGAGCACGAGCTATCACAGGTACGGCAATCTGGGGGCCAGGCGATAAAACCACCTCCATTCACCGCGTAATCCCACTCCCACCTGGGTGGTAATTGTAGGGGCCGGTCTTGTGCCGGCCCGCCGCGAAGCGATACCGGATGCCCCCTGTGGGCGCACGGGCCTTCTGTCTTTACCGTAGCGCCTTCCCCTTGGTCACTGAGAATTAGTGACTATCAGAAGCGTGATATCGGTAGCTATGTCATAGTAGGATGCGCCTCTACGACGCAACAGAGGCCGCCTCTCTCTTGATCCCCCTCCCGCATGGGGAAGGGTGCGGCTGTGCCGCAATATGAGTCCGTGTTACTTATATCCTATCTCAGCGTGGGATAGCCACCCCCTTCGTTTATCTGCCAGATATTTGTGAAATCCCAGCCTGCCGCCGTGTACGGAGCTTTGGCTTTGGCTCCGGTGAAGTTGCCTGAGGTTAAAGCTTCGGTGGCGTCTTTAACGTCTTTTGCCCGGTACCTTCCGATAAAAGTGTCCCCTTTGAGTATTCTGGTCAATAAAGGACTGCCGTCATCAACAACAACGTTTCCTCCGATTACGCCCCCGCCGGTTGCCATATTTGAGTTATTATTAATAGTGCCGGAAGCGAACACATAACCCACAAGCCCCCCTGTGGAGGATGCATCGACCGCCCCTCCCGTGCCAACAGGCCTGGGTCTGTAGTTTACGCTTACATTTCCCGCAGCGTAGCATTTCTCTATGATACCCATATTCAGCGTCCCCGCCAGCCCTCCCGCCTGAACCTGATCATATGCGGTTACGTTGACATTGCTTGTGGTATAGGAGTTTATGATATTCGATTGATTGCCGCTGCCGCAGCCTGTTTCAAGATATCCGATAATGCCGCCGCCGCTGGAATAGTAGCCGCCGTCAATGGTGATGTTCCCCGTGGCGTAGCTTTGAGATATATTTACAGTGCAGCCTGTTACCGCTCCGGCCAGCCCGCCTGCGTTGCATGAGCTGGTGCTGTTGCCGGTTACAGGTGTGCAGTTTGCGTTAACAATGGCCGATGATGAACTGTTGTCAATTGTTGACTGCTCAACTCCGCCGGCAAGCCCGCCGGCATCGGCATATGTACCGCCGGCTGTCACACTGCCCGATGAACTGCTGCGCTTAATACCGGCCAGGCCTCCCAGTATCCCGACTATCCCTCCGCTGTAAGCGTGCCCGCCGGGATAGTTGGCTATGATTGTGCCGGAAGATGTGCAGTTATCTATTATCGCGTCCGTATATCCCGCAAGTCCACCGGCGTAGGCCGGCCTGTTGCCGGGTGTGCCGTTCCCCGTGGCGGTAACATTAACGGAAGATTTGTTGTTTTTATAACTTACATTTATTGACTTGCCGGCAAGTCCGCCCGCGTAAACCGTCTCCCCTGTTGCCTTGACGCTGCCCGACGCGCTGCAATTAATAATATCGCCGCCGGAGGCAATAAATGCTCCTACGGTATATTTCCCGGTTATATCAACATCTTCCAGGGTTAAATTCTCCACACCGCCGCCGTAGCCGAACAGCCCCACATAGTCTATCGTTCTGTTGATATAAAGTCCTGTGATCTTATGCCCTTTGCCGTCAAGCGAACCCCAAAACTCCAGCTCAATATCATCGCCGGATTCCCCTAAAGGCAACCAGCCTTTGCCGTCGGCGCAGTCCAGTTGGGTGGTGTCCGTACATTCAGCCCCGTTTCCGCTCCTGTTCCAGTTCGACAGGTTGATATCGTTATCCAGAACATAATCGGCCCCGCGGTCGTAACGCATGCAGTTGAGATCCGACGCGGTTTTGATATGGATGATTCCGTATCTGTCCGCACTAGGACACTCGCCGCCGGTATTATTATCTCCGCCGGAGTTGTTGTCGCCTCCGGGGTTACCGCCTCCACCGCTGCCACCTCCGCCGCAGCCGGCCGCCAGCATTAAAAGCCCGGTAAAAAAATACACCAAAAGTTTTCTCATAACCATCCCTCCGTAAGTTTGTGATGCGTTGGCCGGTCGGGTAAAGCAGCCGCTTTTAAGTCAAACACTTATTCGTTCACGGAAATGTCGCATATCTTCTGTAATAAAAATACCCCCCTTAAAGGGGGGTTTTGACAGGAACTTAAAATTTTTATTAATATGCTAAGGCTCTGCAGTGAGGTTTTTACGGGCTATAATTTAAAATTCCCTTCATCCGAGTACGCTTTCACCAGCTTGAAAAGCACAGGGCTGAGAAGGAGCAGGCCTATAAGGTTCGGAATCGCCATGAGGGCGTTCAGTGTATCTGCCAGCGTCCACACCATATCCAGATTGAACAGCACCCCTGTGGGCACGGCGAGAGTGAAGAGCAGGCGGAATGGCTTCAGCCCTTTATCGCCGAACAGATATATTACGCACCGTTCGGAATATACACACCAGCCGAGTATTGTGGTGAAAGCAAAAAGTGCGCTTGAACAGGCGACAATAATATGGCCTACACCCGGGAGCGACTGTTCAAAGGCGGCACTGGTGAGAGCGGCGCCGGTGAGGCCGCTTGTCCACTGGCCGGTGATTATTATAACAAAGCCGGTCATGCTGCATACGATGATTGTGTCGATGAAGGTGCCCAGCATGCCGATAAAGCCCATTTTAACCGGATTTTTGACGGTCGCGGTGGCGTGGGCCATGGCGGCGGAGCCGAGTCCCGCCTCGTTTGAGAACACCCCGCGCGCGACTCCATATCTCATGGCCATCCATACTGTGGAGCCCAGAAACCCGCCGGTGGCGGCTGTCGGAGTGAAGGCTTCCTTAATGACAAGTATGAAGAGCGTTGGTACATGCGCAATATTCATTATGATAACGATAAGAGAGGCTATTATGTACAGTATGCACATGAAGGGCACTATTTTCCCAGCCACCTGGCCTATGCGCTTAACGCCTCCCAGGATCACCACGCCCACCACTACCAGGAGTACAATGGCGAATATTATGCGTGGGAATGTAAGGTTCGGCATTCCCTCTGCCAGTGCCGGAGCGCTTGACAGCGTTGCCGGCAGGGCGGCAAAGATCGCATCCGCGACAGAATTGCTCTGCACTGTGTTTCCTATGCCGAACCCGGCAAGTGCTCCGAATATGGCGAACAGTACCCCCAGCCAGACCCAGTTTTTCCCCAGTCCGTTTTTGATGAAGTACATGGGGCCGCCCACGACGTTACCTTCCGGAGTCACTTCACGGTATTTTACCGCAAGTACGGTTTCTGCGAATTTGGTGGCCATCCCTACCATGGCGGTACACCACATCCAGAAAAGGGCGCCCGGTCCGCCGATGAAAATTGCCGTGGCAACACCCACAATATTGCCTGTTCCCACAGTGGCGGCGAGCGCCGTCATCAGCGCGTTGAACGGGGAAAGCTCCCCCGTGGCGTCATCTTCATGATTTCTTCCGCGCCACATCATGCGGAAAGCGTAAGGGATGCGTCGCCAGCTTATAAATTTCATTCCCACAGTCAGATAAAGGCCTGTGCCAAGAAGGAGCACAAGCATGGCAGGTCCCCAGACAAATCCGTTTACAGTGTTAAGAATAGTGTTAAACACCATCCACCCCCTGGATATAAAAATGTGCGAACGGCCGATAATGGCACAAGAATATGAAATAATCCAGAAAAATAATAAACCGGCGGTTTATGCAGCGGTTATTTATTTACGCCCTGTTTCTTTTTCCATGGCTTGAGGATTGAAATAGCCACTACAAACAGCAGGCCCGCAAGCTGGATAGGACCAAGTATCTTTGACGTGCCAACATTATGGATGAACACGGGATCAGTGAGCGCCGCGGCGCCCGTTGCCGCGGCGATTTTGACGTTGCCGTTCACGAGCGGCCCCAGTACAAAGGTCCCGAAAAGGATCTGTGCAACGGTCAACACCCATTTCACAATAAGCCATGCGTGCCTGAAAAAGCCCCATTTTGTGAATATGCCGTAAACTACCCCCACAAGAAGGCAGCCCACTGCGCCGGGGATGATGGCGAAATCATCTATTATCTTGAGGGCCAGTGACCATGTGTAAACACCGTCGCCGTCCGGTGTGATGCAAAACAGCACCAGCGTAAGGCATATCGCCCCGCCCACCCACATGGAGGAAAGGATGATGTGGATTATCTTGAGTATTTTTGAACCTGTAGGATTAAGCTGTATCATTGTTCAAGCCCCTTTTTAATAAGGTCAATGTCCACTTTCCTGATATATTCAGGGATGTTGGAGTAAAAGTCCTGGTGGTGGCCGTATTCCGGCTGCATCAATTCGCTTATGGCTACCTCTTTGTCCCACTCTTCAAAAGCTATCCTGTACATGGCGACTATCACGCCGGTTCTGTCGCTGCCGTGCCAGCAGTGGATGAGGATGGGCTTCTGCGCGTCGCGGACGATTTTCAGCGCCGCGATTACATCTGCATTATTTATGTCTCCGGCACTCATTTTTACGCGATAAAGCGTCAGGCCGGTGCCTTTGGCTTCGTCATCATCCGAATGGAAGTTACGGAGGTTCAGCACCGATTTGAGCCCCAGCATTTCAAGTTCTCTCATGTTTTCCGCCGTCGGCTGGCCGGAACGGTATATTCCCGGCGCCACATAATGAAGATTTCCCGTGACGCTTTCAGTGATATTGTCCGCATAGGCCGCCGCCGTCATGCCTAAAATAATGATAACCGGCAGTATAAATTTTTTTATATATGACATACTCATCTCCGCCGGTTACTGTTTAGCATAATTAACAATGTCGGACAAGGGGGCAGACTTGAGCAAAAACAAGAATTACTTTTTTATTTTTGCAGGCAGGATATTATTGCGACAGTCTGCCGCGCCCCCGGAGGGGCGCGGTTGAGGTGGAAAAGGAAATTATATTGAATTATCTTCAATAAAAACTTCCATAGTTTTACGATCGTGCATGGCGTACTGCTCCGCAACCTTAGCTGCCGCTTTAAAGTATTCAGAGCTGCTTGTTATGAAAATATCCGCTGTCAACAGAGACAGCCAGCGCTCAATATGGTTTTTTAAAAACTCCGCCTGAAGCCTGGCTTCGGCTACTCCGCTTTCGCCCGATAAAATTGAATCCGCCATTTTTCTGGACATATGCGCCATATAACTCATCTCGGCGGTTATATGGTCTTCAGGCTCCATAAACTTTTGATCCTTAACCACGCCGGCGTCATAATAAATTTTTCGCATTTCTTCCCACGGTTTCTGCATTACCTGCCGGTCGGGCGATAGATACACAGATTCATGGGGGGTTATGGTATGGCCGGTTGCGGCTTTTGCCACGCCCAGAAAGAGCCGGGCAAATTCGCAGGCCTCCGCCTCATAATCAGGCCCGGAGACCAGATAATTATCCAGCATATTCACACTTTCCAGTATTCCGTCATAGCCGCATTGCGAAGCGTACTCTTTCAGCACAGGGATATACTTATTGAGATTTTCCACATGTTTTTCATCCAGTTCTTTATAAAATACCACTGACAATAGATTGTATATATCCGCACGTAATTTCAAAAAGTCAATAAGCATATCCATAATGCTGTTTCCCCTAACTTTTCTTTTTAAACCGTATATTCGGTTTTGTGTTTATGCCCAGCACTTCGACCCAGTCGCTTTTAAACTCAGGTAAAGTATCTGTCAGTCCCTCGTTGTGCCTCTCATTTAATTCGGTCAGCCTGCATAAATCTAGCGCACGGTTCAAGCATGCCGCCACACATGCCGGTTTCAGGCCGGCCTTTACCCTGTCAAGGCACATGGTGCATTTAGTCATCTTGGGTCTTCTCGCATCTCCCAGCGGGTAACTGCGGTACGCGGGATCGTAAAACTGCGGAGCTCCCCAGGGGCATGCTTCATGACAGCGCCCGCAAGATATGCACGTTTCATTGCTTACCAATACCGCGCCGTGCTCCTGCTCTTTTACTATCACGCCCATAGGACAAGCCCTTACGCACGCGGGGTCTTCGCAATGGTTACACCCTATTGTGAGGAAGCGGCGGTCATAACTAATTTCAAAGGTTCCTTTGACGTTCATTGAAACCGAGCCGGTCTCGTGTGGCTCAAGCCTGCGCCAGTCCTCTTTCATGTTATGTCTGCGGTAAAGCTCATAGTTTGTTTTTTCCGTGCCCGTGTTAATGAAATACTCCCCTTTTTCCGTAGCACCGTCAGCCAGCATATATTCCTTTTCGTAATCGGCAGGGGCGGCATTTATTGTTTTATCCCCCCTGTGTTCACAGTTCCAGTTTTTGCAGGCGGCAACGCATGTATTGCAGCCGATGCATCTGTCCTGATTGAAATAAAAATAATATTGAGTCATCCGTCTCCCCCTAATTGCTCAATTCCGGTTTAATCCGGCTGACCTCGCACGGCCCGCCCTGGGCGGCCACTGTGCTGCCGCACCACATGACGTCTTCACCTATAAAATCGTTGGTTAAGATATTTTCACAGCCGCCGTAATCCACTGGTACTTCAATGAGCTCAAATTCGTCAGGATCATAAGGGGTACTGTTTTTTGTCCTTGTTTTACCTGTCTGCATCCATACCTTGACCTTTTCACCGGAAGGACGGTACCACGCGCCGTGCTCCACGCTGACAACCCCGGGCAGAATCTGATGTGAGAGAAACGCGGGAATCCTCATGCAGCCTCGGTCATTATAGACATAAACCAAATCCCCGTCTTTAACCCCCCTTGCCGCCGCATCGGCCGGGTTCATCTTGACCACCTGCGGGAATTGATCCTTAACCGCCGCTACGCTGTCAAATATTGTATGGGAACGGTTGCGTGATTTATTTGTCATATAATAGAGCGTATATGTACGGTTCCAGCCATTGTTCTGACCGGTCCTGTCATCGTTAAAAGGCGACTTATAGCCGGTGAAGTTGCCGAGCCGGTTGGCTGAAGGCCTGGCGTTTGCGGGGTCGTTATATTTGTCGAAAAACATTTCATATCCCTGCATATTGGGCTGGTAACACGCGGTGGCATTGCGCCATCCGCCCGGATAATAGAGATAATCTTCCGGCACAGGGCTGCCCGGCATGATTTCACCGCCCGGGCGCATCGCTCTGATGGGCGAATAGAAATTGATATAGCCCGTGGATGTGTCAAGCGTACCCGGGGGGGTAAAATCGCTCATGGGAACGAGTGAGTTTTCAGGGTTTCTCGGCACGACAATTGTAAAATACCCGTCTTTCCTAAGAGTTTCAAGGGGCGGAACTTCATACTTTTCGTCTTTGGTGACGTGATCCTTGTAATACTGTGTTGTTTTCTGCCCCTCGTAAGTCAATGTGGAGTTCACATCAAAGGATTCGCTCAATAACGATGCCTCGGCAGCAAAGCCGATTTCTTTATTCAGCGCGTCATAAAGCTCTTTTATGACCTCGCAGGTCATCTTCGTGTCATACATTTTATTGACGGCCTGCTGTCTGAAGAAGTATTGAGTCGGGGTCATAAATATAGGACTGGCGACAGCCTCGCCGGTCTCATCGAAACTGGCCTCCAGATAAGTGCAGGTGGGCAGTATAATATCCGCCATCATGGCGGTCGGCGTCATGGTCTGTTCCACAACGGCCAGGTTTGTATTGGCGTAGGCTCTCACATTTCTGTTGACGTTAGCGTGGGTCTGCATATTATTTGAGCCTACAAGTATGGCGCAATCCACATCCACTAAATTGCCGCTGTTGTCCGCGGGAAGTATAACCTTTTGATACGCCGCGTCTTTTCTGAATTGATCCGTGGGACGGTGATCTCTGCCTGATAGTACGATATGCTGCCACGATGCGCGCTCCATGCCCAATATACGCTTGGAGGGTGTGGGATTCGACGGGTCACCGCTGAATAGATACCAGTTCGCCCCGCCGGTACTGTTCAGCAGCCCGTCAATATTACTGCACATGGACATTCCGGCCAATCCGCCGCCTTTTTTTTCCACATATCCGCACATCGCTGACAGGCCGAGCAATGACCATACCCACTCGCCCGCGTTCCACGCCCTCTGCGCGCCGCCGCCCGTTTCAATAAAGGCCGCGTCACTGGGATGTTTTGAATATTCCGAGTATTTAAACGCGAGCGCCTCTATAACATCAGCATTAACGCCCGTCAGGCATGATACGTATTCAAGCACGGCGTTGTATCTGGCAAGAGCCTCCGCGCTGTTTGCCGGGCCGGAAGGCTGCGGATATTTATAACCGTCTGCCATGCTTTTGCCGGCCGCCACGGGAGCGCCCCCCCATTCAACCTCCCTGCTTTCAAGATACTCCTGATAGGATTCACCGGCGGGCACCACAAAATTGAAGCCGTTTAATGGTGTATCAATTTCCCATTCGCCGTTGCCGTCGTTGAAAGGATCGCTTGCCAGAATTTTTCTGGTTGCCCGCACAGGATAACCCGATTTTCCGACGCCGCTCTCCGGCGCAACGCTTTTTACTTTGTCACCCGGATAAAAACCAAAACATTTACGCTTACCGGGATCCTGGCTCAGGTAAGTTTCATCATGGCGCTTGTTTCTGTAAATAACATAAGCCATTGCGGTTGCAAGAGCACCGTCCGTGGCGGGGCGAATCCCTATCCACCTTGGTATGGTTACAGTTTTAGCATTACCGCCTAAATCTGCGTGGCGGGCGTATGGGTAGTCTGCGATGCCTGTGGAAAGCATCGCCGCCGCGTCGGAACAGTTAGCCGATATCACCACTATAGGAATGTCCGTGCCGTAGGCTTTCTCCTTGACCTTGGTGTTCATAAAGTGGGAGTGAATGTTGTAATATGTCATGCGGGTATTGTCCAGGGCCCATGTAATCATGAATTTTGTGTTAAATCTGTCGCTGCGGTTGTTAACTGTGGCGCTGAAGCCAACCGCGTCTAATTTCCCGAGATCCACCCCTCCGTAGGATTCGCCTCCGCTCAATTTGAAGCAGGGCTTGGCTTCGGTTATATCGTCCTTTCCCTGGCTGTATGCGCCCAGCCAGTAAAAACCATGAGTTATAATAGGCGCGTAATCCGGATTCTTATCGTAGGCCGTTTTGAACATTTTTACGATTTCAGTCAGAGCCTCTGTCCATGTCGCCCGTCTGAAGGCGTTCGGATCCCATTTTTTAGGCTTTGTCCGATCTTTTCTTATGAGTGGGTATTTCAGCCTGTCCGGCTGATAAATGAGCCCCTGATAGCCGCCATAGCAGCGTACGCACGCACGGGGTTCCGCGGGCTTGCCCAATTCCGTGCTGTCCCATTCCCCTTCGGCCCACTTGTCGCGTGGTTTATCGCCGGCAGAGGTAACTCTCGTGATTTTGCCGTTTTTCACGTGGACTTTATGCAGGCAGCGGCTTCCGCAGTTGTATGCACCTGTGTTGAACGATACCTTTTCCGCCGGATCATTCGGATCATATGTCAGATCCACACCTGGACCCAGTACCTGATCACTGCCGTCGCTGGAGCTGCAGCCGCTTACCGCCGCTGTCGCCATGATTGCGCCGGTAACCTTAAGTAAACTCCGGCGTGTCATTTCCATTCTCATCCTCGCCTCCTGTTCCAAAAATAATGGATAGGCGAGGATATATTCGAACGTTAAGGAATTTAATATCCAGTAGGTCTTTTTTTACCCAACCAGTTATAAGGAAAAATAAAACACAGGACTGATTTAAGCGGTTCCCAGTTGCGCTTTTGCGGCATCGGCAATGTTTTTAAAGCCTTGTTCCAGAACTTCGACAGGATTGCCGAGCGAGTTTAACAGAATATATGGAGAATGTTTATGTGTGTAAATAACTCCCGGCAAAAAGAAATAGCCGGGACAGTCCATCAAAAGCCTTTGTGTGTCTATACGATCGTCAAGTTTCAGCCACAGATGGTAGTTTATATTATCTTTATCCCATGTAGCCAGCCCATCCAGATTCCGATGCAAAGCCGCGTCAACCTCATCGATCCAAGCCGGAAGCAGTGAGCGCATCCTGCGTATATTTGCGTCGTAAAGACCCTCCTTGAGAATGATGTATGCAAGAAGCCCATCTATGTTGTTCTGCGGGCCGGAAAGCTGAGAACTGATATCTGCAATACGCTCCACAAGGGTTTGTGGTATTACAACCCACACCAGTTGTAAACCGGACAAAGACATCGTGGAAAAAGAACCTATATATATTATCTGCTCATATTTATCCGATGCTTTAAACGGCGGTGGCGGCTCTTTTCTCCAAATATCCCTGGACATGTCGTTTTCGATGACAGGAATATGCAATTTTTGACAGATCCGCATTATTTCGTCCCGGCGTTGTTTTGTATATGTGATACCGGTGGGAAAGTGATTTACAGGATTCAAATAGAGGATATTCATATTCTTACGGTTCACTTTGCGCAGCAGATCTTCAGGTTCAAGCCCCTCCCCGTCATAAGCGACAGGATAATAGTTCAGGCCGATTGTTTGTATAGTACCCATAGACGCAACCATATCGTCGGCCATCGTGTAGTAATTCATGCCCGGGCGCAAAAGGGCCTGATGTATGATGTTGGTTGCCTCAGAATAATTTTTGAATATCAATATATTATCCGCGGACGCATTTATTCCGTATACCTTCAGATGCTTTGCAAGCTCTTTTCGCAAAAGCGGAAGACCTCGTTGATCGCAGTGATTATTAATATGATCCGTATATCCATTTATGAGCGAAAACTTTTCCATGGCCTTAGTCACAGGTTCGTACGGGTGAAAGGGTTCTTCAATAATGCCGTAACGGAAAAGAACTGTTGTATCAGACCTCATCATCTCTCTGGAAAGCTCCCACATCAGCTTCCGGTTTGCCACATGTACGCCCGATTTTGCCAACGACGGCCAATCCGGAGTCCGGGAGTCTATAAGGCGGTTCCATGCGTTTCGCGCAACAATCGTTCCTGAGCGGGGCATGGTTTCAAGAAGCCCGTCAAGTTTGAGAAGCTCAAGCGCTTCTTTTATTGTGCTCCTTGACACATTGTATTCTTCGGCAAGCTTGCGCTCCGAAATACGGGCGCCCGGCGGATAATAACCAAACCTGATCATATTTTTAATATGCTCGGCGGTTTGTTTGTACATCGCCATGCCGGAACTTTGAGACGGTTTCCAATGCGTGTGCATTTTTACTCCGTTATTAAATATCTTTCCACATTATAGCTGTCCTCAATGCTAAAAGATATTATTATTTATGGGAAAAGCCGGGCTTACGTACGACTTATTAGGCAGCCGCATAAGACAAAGGGGTAAACCGTCCTTAAAACGGCGAAAAGAATTTTCGACACTGAAAACGATTATCCGCGCGGGAGTGGACAAACGGCACAGATTGTGATAAAATCTTATTCATGAACAAATACCCCCAAACAGAGATGAAGCAGTGTCCCTCATGTGGTGCGACAGACGCTCAGGTACTTAATGGCCGTAACCGTTCAGGCACTCAGAAA
>JAVBTI010000072.1:0-5506 GCA_031556255.1 Deferribacterales bacterium
GCCCCTAAAATGCCCTGCGCATGCAGGAAATTGTAAAAGAGTATGAATAAAGCCCCCCGCAAAAAAGCCGCCGCGCTGGCGTACGATTCCGATAAAGGGAAAGCACCGTATCTTGTTGCAAAAGGAAGCGGCATTATCGCGGATAAAATTATCGCCAAAGCTGAAGAACACGGAATAATGATAAAAGAAAACCCTGACCTCGTGGAAGCGCTGTCTAAGCTTGACCTCCATCAGGAGATTCCCGAAGAGCTTTACAGGATAGCGGCGGAGCTTCTGGCTGAAGTGTACCTAATCAATAAAAGGCTTGCAAGTTGACCCACGGGCTGTATGTCCACATCCCTTTCTGCGCACAAAAGTGCCACTATTGCGGATTTTACTCCGTCACCGACCGCTCCCTCGAATCAAAATATACTGACGCTCTTTTAACTGAGATACGGACGCTTCCCAAAGTGCCTTTCGACACAATCTACATCGGCGGCGGCACTCCGTCCGTATTGGGCGGCGGCCTGTTCAGCTTTATAGAATCCATGATCGGAACGGTAAACTACACCGGTAAAGAGTTTACAGTAGAGGTGAACCCCGAAAGCGTCAGTGAAAGTTTCTGCCGTAACTTAACAAATTTCCCTGTAACGCGGGTCAGCATGGGCGTACAGAGCCTCAACGGCAGTGTATCAAAGCTTCTCGGGCGGATACACTCCGCGGAAACTGCGCTAAATGCGTATAACATGCTTAGAAGCGCCACAGACTGCGCGGTAAACCTTGATCTTATCTACGATATCCCCACAGTTGACTACAAAATCATCAGAGATACGGTATTAAAAATCATAAATCTTTCGCCGGAGCATATTTCGGCGTACTCATATTCAAACGATACAGGTTACCTTGCAAAAACCGACTCCGATAATCCCTTCCAAATGGAAGAGGTTATTTCCGCCCTCGAAAACGCTGGTTACGCCCAGTACGAAGTCTCAAACTTCGCAAAAACAGGGCACGAATCGCGGCATAATCTCAAATACTGGCAGATGGAGCCGTATTACGGGGTTGGAGCCTCCGCCCACTCGATGATTTCTGAAAACGGCGGGCGGCTCAGGTACAGCCACACACGGGACGTTTCGGAATACATTAATGATCCGGCATGCCGCTCTGATATTGAACTTTATGACGGCCGTTCGGTCATTAAGGAGAGCATTGTTTTTGGCCTGAGGTACGTTAACGGTATAGATCTGCTTGTAATTGAAGAAAAATTCGGTAAAATAGATAAAGATATTATTGAACGGATAAATATTCTTTCTCGGGAAGGGTTGCTTGAGTGTTACGGTCAAAAAGTAAAAGTAAGCCGAAAAGGGCTGTTATTATTGGATTCTGTTATGTCGTATTTATGGCGGTAGCCATACTGCTGGCCGCTCCGGAAAATGGGATATCCGGCTGCTCCGGCCCCTGCTATTCCTGCCATCCGAAGCTGCAGGGCGACAAAAACCACGCCTCTTTAGGCACGTGCGCATTGTGCCATACCGGCCAGACAAACCAGTTTGCACTGGTGCCGAAAAGCAACGTCAACGGAGGCTGCGGCGACCGCTGCTTCCAGTGCCACAGCGACTGGCCCAAAGACGGTTACCACGCGGAACTCTACACCTGCTTAAAATGCCATAACTCCTGAGGGCATTTAACCTATGTTTACCATAAACCTCCCAGATATCCCCACATCACCGGGAGTGTATCTTTTCCTTGCCGGAAACGACCGCATTATCTACGTCGGCAAGGCCAAATCGCTGCGGAACCGGCTTGCGTCATATTTTAACGCCGGCGCTAAAAGCGTCAAAACCGAAAAGATGCTCACTGTGGCAAAAAGCGTCCGCACAATCGTCACCACCAACGAAGTGGAAGCTTTTTTACTTGAATCTAATCTTATAAAAACTGAACAGCCCAAATACAACGTGCTCTTAAAAGATTCCAAAAGCTACCCTTACGTAAAGCTGACCGCGGAAGAGTATCCCCGGCTTATCCTCACCCGGAACACCGATGATAAAAGCGCTCTTTACTTCGGCCCGTTTGTCAACGTGTGGGAACTCCGCAGTATGATGGAATTTTTAATCGATGCTTTCCCTTTGCGCACCTGTACAAACCAGCAGTTAAGCCGCGGCAAAATATGCCTGAAATATCAGATTCACAAATGCCCGGGCCCGTGCGAAAAGCTGATACCGCAAACCGATTACGACGCCATGGTGGACGATATCCGGCGCTTCTTCAAAGGGGATACCGACAATATCCGAAAAAATTTAGCGGTGCGGATGGCGAAAAGCGCCGAAGAGATGAGATATGAAGACGCCGCATTCTACCGCGACCGCCTTAACTCAATAGATAGGCTGTTTTCAAAGCAGCAGGCGATCCGGCTGAAGGACAAACGCAGCCTCGACCTGTTTTACCGCCACGAGATTAACGGAACCATCGGCGTAACGCAGCTTTTCCTGCGGAACGGATGGCTTATCGGCGCGAAATCGCACTTTTTTTCACCGGAGGAAGACGACCTGCTGGAGCGATTCATATCCCAGTTTTATTCAAACGTACGCCAATATCCGCAGATTATTGTGGCCGAAGGGGGCGAAATCTCCGACGGATTCACCGAGGGGCTATCCGCGATGGCCGGCCAAAAAATTATTATAGGGAAAAAAGGTTACAGCGACCTCATCGCACTGGCCAGAAAAAACGCGGAGCACGCCACAAACGATTATCTCCTCAAAGCGACCTCTACGCAGGGACTGTTTGACAGGCTGGCCGAAATTACGGGCAAAAATGGCATCAGCCGGGTTGAGTGCATTGATATTTCCCATCTCGGTGGCGACAATACCGTGGGAGTATCCGTAGTCAGCGAAGACGGGCATTTCCGCAAAAAGGATTACCGGAAATATAAGATAAAATCGGCCGAAAATAACGATGTGCGGGCGATAAAAGAGCTTTTGAGCCGGAAATTGGCTAACGTTGCCGAAGGGAGCGAGCCTGAAACCGACCTATACCTCATTGACGGCGGCGTATCCCAGCTAAACGCTTCCGTGGCAGTGCTTAAAGAGTATAAATCCGCCTCGGCCTGCCTTTCCATCAGCAAAAGCCGTTCATTAAGGCATGAAAAACATGACACGCCCGAAAGTATAGAAGAAATCCACAAATTCGGCAGGAAAAACCCTCTGAAATTCAAGCGCAACGACCCGGTTCTTCTTTTTCTGCAAAAGATGCGGGACGAAGCGCACAGGTTCGCCATAACGTACTCCCGCGGGCTTTCTCTGAAAAAGAGGCGCGTGTCGCCCCTTCTGGAAATACCGGGGATGGGTGTGAAACGCGCAAAAGCCATACTTATGGCCATTCCTGATCTTTACGCGCGTGAAAACCTGACGGCGGAATTTATACAGAAATCCGCAAAAATACCTCTGGAACTGGCGGAAAACGTTGTGAAGTTTATTGAATCATTGAAAAATCAAAATACCCGCTGATTTATACGGGTTATTCAAGACTTTTGCCGGCAGCAAAACCGGAAGCCCACGCCCAGTGTAAATTATACCCACCAAGCTCACCCGTGACGTCCACCACCTCACCGGTAAAATAAAGCCCCTTTACTATCTTCGACTCCATTGTTTTTGAACTCAGCCCGTGCGTTGATACGCCGCCGGAAGCAACTTCCGCTTTGCCATATCCCAAAAACCCCGCAGGCACGATCTTAAAATTGTTCACTCTTTCATTAACCGCAGTCAAAACTTCTCTGGAGGCTCCGGCCAAACGTACGTCAAACCCATCGGTCATTATCTGCGCCAGCTTTTTCGGCATCACTGCCGAGAGCACCGACAAAACAGTCTTCCCGGCTTTGCGTTCGGAATTCAGAAGGGCCGTGATATCGCACTGCGGCATAAAATTGACGGCCACCGCCTCGCCCTCCCTGTGGTAAAGCGAAACCCAGAACGCCGCAGGGCCGCTCAGCCCCTGATGCGTGAAAAGCAGATTACCGTAAAATGATTTGCCGCGCAATGATACCGACACAGGTACGGTTATCCCCGTAAGAGAAGTGAATGCCGCAAGGTTTTCCGGAAGCACCATCCCGGCAAGCGCTGGTTTTACAGGCACAATCTGAATGCCAAATTGCTCCGCCAACCTGTAGCCGGCATCTGTCGCGCCAAGCTGCGGGGCAGCAACGCTTCCTGCTGCGATAACCACATTTCTGGCTTTATAAATTTTGCCGCCCGCGAAAACTGAAAAGACACCGTCAGTTTTTTCAACTCCGCTAATATTCACACCGGTTTCGATTTTTGCGCCGGAAGAAACACATTCATGTATAAGCATATCCGCGATATAGGTAGCGCCGAACGCAAACAGTTCGCCGTTATCGCGTTCTTCCCATTTTAACGAGTGTTTTGATAAAAGCGAAAGGAACTCTTCCGGTGTATAGCCGGCAAGTGCAGACTTAGGAAAATGCGGATTTTCTGAAAGGTAGTGCGATGAACTCACGTTCAGATTTGAAAAATTGCAGTTTCCGCCGCCCGTTATCCTTAATTTGCGGGCGATCACGGATGATTTTTCAAGAATCAGTACCGACTTCCCCCTTTTAGCGGCGGTCAGCCCAGCCATAAGCCCCGACGCACCCCCGCCGATAATTACAGCATCCCACACATGCATGCCGATCATCTTATTCTATTCGCCTTCGGGGATATCTTCCGAGGGCATAACCGGATATACCTTCAATTTATCTATGCGTATGTGGTCAACCGCGGTAACTTCGTAAGCGTATCCCATGTGTATGACTTTGTCGCCGGTTTCAGGCTTTCTGCCGATAAGGCTGAACACAAAACCGCCTATCGTTTCATCATCCTGATCTCCGAGGTCAATATTGAGAAGCTTTTCCACCTCTCCTCTGGACGTCTGCCCGCTTATTTCATATACCGACGGCGCAATTTCAACAACTTCCGGCTCTTCCGTCTCGTCGTACTCATCTTCGATATCGCCCACTATCTCTTCAAGTATATCTTCAAGCGAGATAAGCCCTGCCGTGCCTCCGTATTCATCAATAACAACAGCCAGATGGATGCGCCTGCTCCTCATCATCTGCATGATATCAAGCACGTTCAGCGTCTCCGGTACAAAAAGCACTTCCTGCATCAGCTTTTCCAGGTCTTTTTCCACTTCGGCGCTCATCTGGTTTTCCAGAATATCCCGCAGGTGGACCATCCCGATGATATTGTCTTTATCGGTGCGGCAGAGCGGAAAGCGCGTGTAATGCGAATCTAAAAGCACTTTTACATTGTCTTCGTAGCTTTCATCAAGGTACAGGCACACCATATCGGTGCGGGGAAGCATCACTTCCCTTGCGCTCTTATCGGCGAATGAAAAAACGTTATCAATCATCTGCCCTTCGCTGTCGTCAAGCACACCGTCATTCAGGCTGGCGTTGACTATCATGCGGAGCTCCTCTTCCGAGTGCGCCTGCTCGTGCCCCCGTCTGTCATACATCCCCAGCATTTTCAGGCAA
>JAVBTI010000045.1:0-28463 GCA_031556255.1 Deferribacterales bacterium
GACAAGCCCGTTGAGCCCCGTGTGCAGGAAGGTCGAATCGCCCACCACGCCTACGGAGCTTTTCGCTTTCACGCCGCCGGTGCCTCTGTCAAACCCGTGCATCATGGAAACGCTGGCCCCCATGCATATGCATGAATCCAGGGCCGACAAAGGAGGCATATGTCCGAGGGTATAGCAGCCGATATCGCCGGTAACCGTCAGCCTGAGCCTGTTTATGGCGTAGAATATACCTCTGTGTGAGCATCCGGCACACATATTGGGCGGCCTCAGCGGAAGTGCTTCCTTCAAAAGCTTTATTTCCGGTGTTTTTTTACCGAACAGCTCCAGCACCTTTTCCACGGAAAGCTCTCCGCAGACATCCCTGCCCAGAGGCTCAATCTCCACTCCAGCCGCCTTCAGTTCCGTCTCAATTATGGTGTCCAGCTCTTCGGCGACATAAAGCTTCCGCACTTTAGCCGCGAACTCTTTTATCTTTGCCAGGGGCAAAGGCCATACCATGCCGAGTTTCAGAACGGATGCCTCCGGCATGGCCTCCATAACATAGTTAAAGGGAGCGCCGGACGTGATAATTCCTATATTTTCACTTTTGATAAACTCCTCCGCAAGTTCCGCGGAAAGTTCCTGCAATTTTACAAGCCGGTCTTCCACAACCCTGTGGCGCACTCTGGCGTTAACAGGCGTCATAACCCAGCGCAGCGGTTCTTTTTTGAACTCAAGGGGCTGCGTTTCCTTACGTTCGCCGGTTTCAACGACAGAAAGGCTGTGTGAAACCCTTGTGGTCGTCCGCACAAGCACAGGGCAGCCGTACTTTTCAGATATATGGAAGGCATTCATCACCGATATGCGCGCTTCGGCGCTGTCGGCCGGTTCCAGCATCGGCAGCTTGGAAAACCGCGCGTAATGTCTTGAATCCTGCTCATTCTGCGAAGAATACATATTCGGATCGTCCGCCACTATTACCACAAGCCCGCCGTTAACGCCCGTATAGCTCACGGTCATCAGCGGATCCGCCGCCACATTCAGCCCCACGTGCTTCATCGCGGTCAGCGCCCGCGAGCCCGCCATGCTTGCGCCGATGGCGACTTCAAGGGCCACCTTCTCGTTGGTGGCCCATTCTACATAAATACCGTCATATTTTGCCAGGTTTTCCGTTATCTCCGTGCTCGGAGTGCCGGGATAGGAGCTGACCAGCTTCACACCCGCCTCATACGCGCCCCTGGCGAACGCTTCATTGCCGCTTAATACTGATTTCACCGGATACCCCACTTATCAAGCTGCGCCAGTAAGAGGCTGTCCGGCCATGCCGCGCGGAATTGAGCAATCAATGCGCTTCTGGACGTATCCGGCGCCGCCAGCACGGCTCTATAGTACCACAGAGGGGCAAAGGCCCCGCTGCTCATCAACATGGGGTCTATCTGCGTCATTTCCCCAAGGTCGTAGCCCAGGCTTTTCGCATACTCCGTAAAGTGTCCGCCCACTTTCGCGAGCGCCGCTTTGGCGCTCTGGTTGTCGCCTATGGCCGCCCAGTGTTCCGCGGCGTTCATATTAATATAATCTTTGGCAAAGCTGTTGGTGTCAGCCAGCGTTTCATAGGCCATGATCTGATCTGTTGTCGACAACCCGGTCATTTCCGCCATGCCGATTGTTTCCATCCTGCTGTTTCTGTTGCCGCCGATCATATTGTAGATACCGTATCCCAGCACAAACACGGCGATAACTATGAAAACCGTGCTCAGCAAAGTTTTATAGTGCCTGCGGAAAAACAGATCCAACTGATCCACCGGCATATCTTTTGCAATCGCTTTCTTTTTACCCGCCATAACCACTCCCAACTTTTATAATTTTTTTCCTAACTTCAGTTCAAACAGCCGGACAGTTTCCGCGACGGCCTCTTCGGCTTCCGCGGCTGTCAGCCCGGCTCCCGTCAATATTTTCAACGCCATTGCCATGCCCGCGTAGTCCCCGGGTGCGTGGGCGTCGTTATTTACCACAAGTTTCGCCCCGGCGAGTTTCGCCATACGCGCCACATGCCCGTTGGTGTATGAGTGGCCCCGGCGGGTGGTAATCTCGAGGTAAACCCCCCTTTCAGCCGCCAGACGGGCGTCCGCCTCCGTTATCAGCCCCGGATGTGCCAGTATATCCACCCCCGCGAGGACGGCGGCCCGGTTCGTCCCTTCCTCCACCGGCTCCATAATGGTTTCGCCGTGGACGTTCACTATATCCGCGCCGAGCGCCCGTGCTTTTTCGGTCAGTTCGCGTATCTGCGCGGGCCGGACATGGGTCAGCTCCGCCCCGGCCAGAACCGCAAACTCTTTATCAAGGCTGTTGCATTCCTTTTTGAAACGCAGCGCCCCGGCTATATTCTGCTCCAGATTGGAATGATCGGCATGGTCCGTCACAGCTATCCCGGCATACCCGGCGACTTTCGCCCTCCGCGCGGACTCCGCCGGAACAAGTACCCCGTCGGAAAAGGTTGTGTGTGTATGAAGATCAACAATCATTTTTTCCTCATTCTTTATATGCAGCCAACTCCAGCTCTTTCACGGAGTACTCCGGTCTCACCCCGCACCATATCCCGAACGACATCGCCGCCTGCTCCACAAGCATGGTAAACCCGTTATACTTCTTCGCCGCGTTACTGAAAAGATTCAAGAAAGGCGTGCTACGGGGCATATATTGGAGATCAATCACGACAGCGGGTGAAAAAAGTTTTTCCTTCCCCGCCCAGAACCTGTCCAGCCAGATGCTGTTGGACCAGTCGGCCGGAAGCGCATTGATCAATATATCAAAAAGGCCCGCCTCTTTCAAGCCCTCAAACGACGAATAGCTAAGTGTCATATCCGGAAAAATCGCCCTCATCTGTTCCACACGCGGTAAAGTCCGGTTCACTACAGTGACCCCGCCCGCTCCTCTTTCGCGGCATGCCTGCACCACCGCCCGCGCCGCGCCGCCCGCGCCGAAGATCAGTATATTCTTCCCGGCAACCTCTATTCCGTCTGCGTCCAGTTGGCGGCCGAAGCCGTAACTGTCCGTATTATATGCCTTCCAGCCGTTTTTGGTCAGGGCGACGGTGTTTGCCGCTCCCAGGAGCCTGACGCTGTCGTCCACATCCTGCACATGCGACAAAATCGCCTGTTTGTGCGGGGAGGTCACATTCAGCCCGCTAAACTTGAACCGCTCCAGAAAATGCAAAAGAATGGGCAGTTCCATCGATTCTTTTATTTCAAACGCGGTATAGCCGCCGTTAATGCCAGCCTGCGACAGAAAACGGCTGTGCAGAAGCGGTGACAGGCTCCCGTCCAGCGGCCACCCGATAATTCCCAAATTCTTCAATAAACACACCCCGGCGTTGTTTAAAAAAATACGGTATAATTCTCTAACGCAATAGTCAAGATGTTTAAGGTTTCCCGAGGGGAATTTCGTCGAACCCGTATATGGTGCCGTTTATCTCGGCTTCCGTCAGAACGACGCTGCCTTCGCCGCAGGCGATCTCCACCCCGTGGAACCCGCGGCCGAGGATCTCCCCCGGGCGCCCCTGCATACCCGACCATTTATCGCATTCGGCTTTCCAGACGGTGATCTTTTCGCCATTATGGTAAAAATAACTGCCGAAATAGGGCTTCGAGTATCCGCGGATGGCATTGTACACATACAGGGCGTTTGCGTTCAGATCCAGCATCCCCATATGCTTTCTCCGACGCTGTATATGAAAAGCAAGGGTTTCATCCTGCTCTGTCAGCAACGGTTCGGCGCCGTTTGCCAGTTCGGCAGTCCATTCCGACACTGCTTCCACACACATCCTGATGTATTCTTCCACGGTGAGGTTATGCCCGATGCGGATTTCCCGCTGATATGCCACAGGCCCGGCATCGATATGCCCGTTGTCCCTGTACAGCGTCACGCCCGCAAGCGCGGCCCCCCGCAAAAACTGTTCACTCACGGCTCCGTAGCCCCTGTAAAGCGGCAGAAGAGAGAAATGGGCGTGGTATACCGGCGCGGCGGGGCTTGTATTATGAAAAAAGTCTTTCGTCCACTCCGCGCAGACTATGACGTCGTCCCCGCGTACTTCCGTTTTGACGCCGTCGAAAGCACGCTCATGTATGTATCTGAATGGGTGCCCCTCCCGGAGATAGGCCCGGTCGGCGTCCCGCCGGGCGGAGTTCTGCGCGTAGGTATATGTGACGGGAAATATCCCGCGCTCTTTAACGGCATCGTAAAGCAATTCCCCCGCAAACCCCTGGGTGAAAAGCAGTACGCGCTTTCTCACTGCACCGCCTGCCCGTTTTTCACATGGAACACACGCGTCAGAGGGTAAACGCTGATCACCTCTTCATAAAAGCGCGGATCATACTTACCTAGCAGATAGAGCTGCACGAACATACTGTTATAGTCTTTTTCATTCATCAGAAACACGGCATGGCTCCTGCCCCCGTCCTGCATCACAATGGCGTGCAGGGAAGAAGACAGGCCTGTATCCTGCTCTTTCACCACACGGCCCCCGGTGTTGACATAGTCAATCTTTTTTAGAGGCGTGTTATTGTTGACCACCCCCAGCATCGTGTCTATATTGACTCCGCCGCACGATACCATCCTGCCCGCGGGAGCGGCGCACTGGCGCATATCTATCGCCCCTTCCCACGGCGCCGAACGGGAGTTCACAATATCCCACGCGCCTATCTCTTTTATGGCGCCGTACTTCCACACCATATCGTAGGTGAATGACAGATATATCCTGTCATCCATGAGCGGCTCACTGTAATTTTCCACATCTTTGAGCACTTCGGCGGCGGTGATCCGCCCTTTCCGCCGTTTTTCCTCTATGGGGTTAACCCCTTTATTGGATATATAAGATATGTATCTGACGGCCATTTCCGGCGACGCAAGCATGCTTCTGGCAATCAGCCAGGTTTTCGAGGTGTTTTGGCTCATTCCGTCATGAAAAGTCGCCAGCCTTGCCTGGGCCTCAATGGCGAGGCCGAAATCCCACCAGGTATACACCGCTGAGCCGGCAGGCAGCCTGTCGCGCAGCATATTAAAAGTCCTGTACATATCGGTGTCAATGGACGGCTGCGGAACGGCAAAAAACACTGAGGTCTTCCCCTGGTTACTGTATGACGCCGCGAACCCCGCAGGCCGCGGCAGAAGGGCGATCATCAGCACAAACAGCCCCACGGCCCCGTGAGCGGCCGCCGATTTCACCCACTCCCGTTTGATAACGGAAGAAGGGATTTTAGCGGCGGCAAAGTTCAGCAGGTATCCTATCCCCGCACCCAGGAAGGGGATCATAAAAACCACAAAACGGCCGGAAGATTTGAATATCAGAAGCCCCATCGCCAGCACGGGCAGCAGTGGAAGTACTTTTTTGGGATTGCGCACCGTCAGAAGCACAAAGGCGCCCAGCGCTATAAATACCATCACGGGGTGGATGAAGATACCGTTTAAAATTTCCCCTACGGGCGTGGCTTTGGCCTCGCTGACGGTCTGGTATACGTTCGGAAAGCCTCCGGAAATGGAAACGGGGGACAGTATATAACTGTTCAGAAGCGAGAACATGTTCACAAGCGAATCTTTAAAAAAGACCGGGTTTGAAAAGACAATGTAGACGCCCGCTGCGATTGCAATATCTTTTATCTTCCGCCTGTAAAGCGCCAGAGAGACCACAAGGACACCGCAGAACATCAGTATGAAGGCCGGGTGATCGTACCACCACGTAAAAAGAAGCTGCGCCAGCCCGGCGGCGGCGGAAAAAGCCCATATTTCGCGGTTTTTCTTCCTGTCCGATGCCAGCATTATAAAAAGAGCCGTCAGAAAAAGGAAAAACAGATTGAGGCAATCCGTATCAATACGCCCCGCCGTTGTGCGGCCATAGTACATTCCGGCAAAGGTTCCGCAGAAACCGCCCAGCACCCCGGCGGCAGGATAGCCCAGCCGGTAAAAGTAAATGCCGAACGGAAATATGAAAAGCCCTGCCAGAAAGGGCACCAGGTGCAGCCCGGCCTCATAAAGGTTGCCGTTAAAGAAGGACGAAATCCCGGCCAGCATTATCGACAAAAGCGGCACGGGATTTTCACGGGGCCTGCCGTCCGGAAAATACATGAGCGTATCGTTTTCAGATGTATTATATTTTCCTTCCTTATACTCCTCCCCCATTCTGACCCATTTATAGGCATCAAGGGTGTTCACCATAGGGACGTCGTCCACATAATACTGAGCCGGGTGCGCTTTCCAGCCCCTTTCTATCTGCATGAGCCTGGACGCGGTGGACGCGCCGTACACAACCGCAAGCGCCGCGATAAAGATAACCAGCGGAGCAAATTTGGAGATATTAACCTTCATAAAAGCCTCAATTCAGGTAGTGCGATTTAATGAACTGATACATGAGCCGGACGCCGAATCCGGTCGCCTCGCTGCCGAACACGGGATGCTTGGATTCCAGGAAACCTGTGCCCGCTATATCAAGGTGTATCCAGGGGTAATTTTCCACGAACTCTTTCAGAAAAAGAGCCGCCATGATTGCTCCGCCGTTTTTGGGGCCGGAAGCCATATTCTGGAGGTCGGCGTTTTTGCTTTTCAGCTTGTCCGCGTAGCCTTCGTAAAGGGGCAGTTCCCACACGTCTTCACCCACGCTGTAGGCCACGTCGGACATATGTTTGCTCAGAAATTTGCGGTTGGAGAACAGTCCCGCGCAGAACTCGCCCAGCGCCACCACACAGGCCCCGGTCAGGGTGGCTATATCTATGATTATTTCGGGATCGGTTTTGGTCGCCATAAAAAGAGCGTCGGCCAGAATCAGCCGCCCTTCGGCGTCGGTATTCAGTATCTCCACGGTTTTTCCGGAAAGTGATTTCACTATATCTCCCGGACGCAGAGCACTGCCGCCTATTATGTTCTCAATCAGGGGGATATAGGCGTGTATGTTCACAGGAAGCTGCTGGTGCGCCGCGAGGTTGACAACGGCGTACACCGCCGCCGCGCCACCCATGTCGGATTTCATCTTCTCAAGGGAGCCGGTGGGTTTGAGGTTGGTGCCGCCGGAATCAAAGGTAACCCCTTTCCCGACAAGGGCGATATTTTTGGGGTTGCCCGGAAGCCCTTCATAATACAGATGTATGAAACGTGGCGGGTTCGCGCTCCCCTGCCCCACTATGCTCACAAGGTTCAGGCCGTTTCCGGAAATCTCCTTTTCATCCCAGATCTCTTTTTTCACGTTCGGGAGGGTATGCTCCCCGGCGTAATCTGCGAAACCCGCCGGGGTGAGGATGTTGGGCGGAGTGTTCACAAGGTCCCGCGCCGCCGCCACATAGGTGAAGATGGCGTTCCACTCCGCCAGGTTGTGGTCTATATAGGTTTTAAGGCGGCTGATATTAGTTATGATCTCCACTTCCTCAAGGGTGTTCGTCTCTTTCTTGGTCTTGTACATATCGAAGGAGTAGAGGCCGAACATTACCCCCTCCATAAAGGCGGTGGTGCATGTGAAATCTTTCTTCTCACTGTAGATGTCTTCAAAGGCGAGTAGGGAGAAGGAGTAAATCTTGTCTCCGTTGAGTATGCGGGCGATCTTGGCCCCCAGTTCCCGGTAAATCTCCGCGTCTTCAATCTCTTTCGGGGTGTTGATGAGGTATATTTTTTTCAATTTTTTATTGAGTTCGACGTAGAAGCTTTTGATCTCCTTCTCGTCGTAATTAAAATAGTCGGAATCGAGGATGGTGCGCAGTTCGTCATCGATCTTTTTTCCCGTGATGGCCCGCAGCGAGGGGATATTTTTATAAACGGGGATAACTATGGCGTCTTTGCGGGAATCCAGCGCCACCTTCTTGCGGCAGGACATTTTTATCTTCATACGTTAGAACCTCGTAATTTATTAACCAACCTTAACGTTAACACCAAAACCGGAGTTTGTCGATATCCTTTGAACGGAACCGGCATTCGTCAGATTATCAGTATGAACGCCGCCGCAAACAGGGCGCTGCACAGCGTTACCACCACGCCCGCCCTGAAATACGCCATAAAGCTGATTTCGACCCCCTGCATCCGCGCCCTTTCCACCACAATGAGGTTCGCCACGGAGCCTACTATCGTGAGGTTTCCGGCAAAGGTCGATATGAGGGCGAGATAGGCGGGGTACTTCTCCGGCAGTTCCGCTATAACGGGATATACCATGATGACGGCGGGGACGTTGGATACTATATTGGAAAGCGCCAGCGTGACCGCGCCGACAACCGAAACGGCGCGCAGATCGGAACCCTGCGTCAAAAGCGCCGCCCTGTTCAGGAGCTCTGTCATGAAGTGCGTCTTTTCAATCGCCCCCATAACCACAAAAAGCCCGGCGAAAAAGATCAGAAGCTGCCAGTCCACCCTTACAAATGCGGCTTTCGGCGTCACACGCCCCGTCAGTATGATCAAGGTCGCCCCTATCAGCGCCGCCAGCGGATAGCTGACGTGGAAGAGAAACAGCGCCAGCGTCACCCCCAGCGCCAGAAGTGATTTGATAATAAGCGCCTTGTCATAAAGCCCCTCTTCCGGGGTGATTTCGCAGCACAGCGGGCCCAAATCCTTTTTATACATGAGGCACAGCACGGCATATACTGTCAAAAGCCCCGCCGCGACCGGCAAAAAAGTGTAGAGAGTGAATTTCAGAAACGGCATTCCCGAAACTATGCCTATATACATGTTCTGTGGGTTTCCGGTGACAGTCAGGGCTGAACCGACGTTTGAAGAGAAGGCCACCGCCAGAAGGAAAGGAACAGGATTGACTTTCAGCCTTTTTGCCGCCGTCAAGATAACGGGGGCAAACAGCAGGCACACAGTGTCGTTCACAAACAGCGCGGAGAGCAGCGCCGTGCTTGTTACCACAAGCAAAAGCAACTGCCTGCCGGTTTTCGCGGTTTTTACGATAAAGCCCGCCGCAAGGGGAAAGAAACCGGCATATTCAAGATAGGATGTTATTATCATCATCCCGGTCAGAAAGGTTATCACGTCCCAGTCGATAAACTTATACGCCTCGGGAAGCGTCACCGCGCCGATAATCAGCAGGAGCGTGCTCCCCACCAGAACCCCGGAAGGCCGGTCTATCCGTATGACCGGAATCTTCTGAACGGCGATCATGATGTAGGTAAGGGCGAAAATTATAATGGTTAATGTGTCCGTCATAGGCGTCCGGACACCACGATATGATTTTATACGGCGTAATTCAAGCGGTAATTTCGGAAACAGGGGCAAGATGGGTTACACCATAAAATACTTTTGCCGGGATCCGTATTTCACACGGCATTTATGTTAAGTCACAAACCATTTATACATGCGCAATTCGAATTGCAAAACAATTCACCCCATGATAGATTTATGGATATTTTTAATCAATAAATCTCATGGAGCGATCGATTATGCAAAAATGGCTAAAGTTTTTAACAGCGGTGATTTTTGTAGTTCCGTTCATTGCCTGCAGCGGCGGAAGCAGCGGCGGCACAGACGGCAAAGACGGAAAGGACGGCGAATCCCTTTACAGCCTTATATCCACCATGCCTGAACCGGCAGGCCCCAATTGCCTGTACGGCGGATATAAAATCATGTCCGGGCTTGACGCCGACGGGAACAAAATCCTCGACACCGCCGAAGCCACCAGCACCCAATATATGTGCTCCTCAGCCCCGTCGGCATCGTCGTCTTCCGGCCTCGTAAAAACGTCGCAGGAACCGGCGGGCGCAAACTGCCAATATGGCGGGCATAAGATCATGTCCGGGCTTGATACCAACGGTAACGGCACGCTCGAAGCGCCCGAAATCACAGACACCCAATACATATGCTCTTCCGCGCCGGCGGCACCCATATATTCCAGCCTCGTAAAAACAGACCAGGAACCGGCGGGCGCAAACTGCCAATATGGCGGGCATAAGATCATGTCCGGGCTTGACACCAACGGTAACGGCACACTCGAAGCGCCCGAAATCACAGACACCCAGTATATATGCTCTTCCGCGCCGGCGGCGCCTGTATATTCCGGCCTCGTGAATACCGCGCAGGAGCCGGCGGGCGCAAACTGCCAATATGGCGGCATAAGCATCATGACCGGCATGGACACCAACAGCAACGGTATACTGGACGCTTCGGAAGTAACGTCCACTGAATATATATGCAGTTCGAAAAACAGCGGCACTGAGCTGCTCAGCGCTTATTCTGAAAACGGAAGGATTTACGGCACCATGAAGCCCGGCCGGTCGCTGTTTGCCAGGCTTTTTACGTCCGGCGGCGACGACCAGCTAATCCTTGTGCCGGACAATATATCTCTGGCTGTTGACACGGACGACGGAGAAAAGGGCCCCGACGGCGGCCAGAGCACTCCCAGGACCATAACGTCCCCTGTGTATATCAATATCGCCGATAACGGCACTTACAGCATAGACAACCTCACAACAGGCACATACATGCTGATCTTTATCGACAATGCCACGGAGAAAGGCTACCAGATAAAAGTCACTGTATCTCCGGACGGCTCCGTCAGAGTGGACAAAGATATAACCAAGGCAGCGCCTCTGAAAACAAACGTAGATGTCAAAGTGACGGAAAATAATCCGTCGCTTACACCTATAACCGGTGCCGTGGTAAAAGTACTCGAAAATTCAAACACCTTTTCATCTGACGCGGCCGGCATTGCGACCGTCACCAGGCTGACATCCGGCGAATACACTTTCCGCGTTTCAGCGGCGGGCTACATACCGCAGGATATCAAGTATAACACCGCCGACGGCGGCACCCCGGAAGCGGCGCTGGATAAAATTATTACCGCGGGCTCCATAAGCGGCATGGTGACCATATCTGACAATGTCACAGACTATTCCAACGCAATAGTATATCTGAAATCCGCGGACGGCAGTCTTTACTCCGCGCTGGTCGATGCTGACGGCACGTGGCGCATAGGCAATATCCCCGCGGACAGCGGATACAGCGTGACCGCATGGGCGCACGACTTTACAGGCGGCAAGGCTGACGGGCTGACAGTAACCGCCGGCAATAACACCGACGCGGGGACAATAGCCCTCACCCGCATTCCGCCCACCCAGGGCATTATATCCGGATTTGCCCGATATGCCGACAGGGCGGGGCTTAACCACGCCGGAATAATAGTGGCCGTCGAGGGCACCGATTTCGAGGCGATCACCGCCAGAGACGGCTCATTCGTAATAAACAATATCCCCGCCGGGCGGTACACCGTCAACGCTATTGAATCCTCATACCAGACCACTACCATTGAGGCGGTGCGGGTGGTGGGCGGCGGCATAACCGCCCTGACGGACATAAGCATGAAAAAACGCACCGGCATGGTGAAAGGTGTGGCCAAACTTTCCGGCACCAACAATCACTCAGGCATCCTTGTGACCGCGGCCGGCACGGATTATAATACCACCACGGACGCAAACGGCCTCTGGACACTCCATCTGCCGCTCGGAAACTACGCCGGAGGCATAATGTTCTCTAAAAAGTATTTTAAGACCGGCATCACCCTCAACACATTCACCGTGACGGAGGACGGGGCTTATAATATAGCTGAAATACTGCTTGTGCAGGAAAGCGCCGGCATCACGGGCATGCTGGCTATTGACGGGGTGTCCGACTGCACCGGCGCGGTAATCGAGCTGTCGGGCGCTTCATCAGGCGTCATCGCCACGGTAAACCCTAAAGCCGACTGCAGCTATACAATAGACGGCCTGCCTTTCGGCGATTACTATATCACCGTGAGCTTTCCCGGCAACAGGCATGAAACATACACGGGCCCGGTCACCGCGGACAACAGCACCACAACAGTAACCCTGCCCACCATCAACCTCAGGACAGGCTACGTCAAAATAAACAACGGCATGGAATACACAAAAAGCCGGACTGTGAGCCTGGAAGTCGGTTCCAGCGCGGCAACCCGGATGATGATCACCGGTGACCTGACCGGCGGCGGCGTGTGGATAAATTATGAAAAAACAAGGTCTATATCCCTCACGGAGGGAGACGGCGTAAAAAATATCATGGTCAGCCTGCAAAACGATACGCAGAATTTCAGCGACGTGACCTCCTCCATCAAACTTGACACGGCGGCGGCCATTACCTCATTCACAGCCGACGGCGCAACGAAGAAAGGCGATACCATACGCTTCAGGCTTAATGCCGGGGAAACGGGGGGCAAAGCCACAGTAACGGTGCCCGGGCTGTATCCGAACCTCATACTTTACGATAACGGCCTGAACGGCGACACCGCCGCTAACGACGGTATTTATGAGCGCACCATGCTGATAACCACGGCGGGCGAAGTGGATGCCTACGCTACCGCCACCTTCACGGATAAAGCGGGAAACACGGCCACGGCCGACAGCGCCGCTAAGGTGGTGCTCGCCACGCCGCCAACAATCTCGTCCGTCAGCGTGTCCTCCAGCCTCGCGTCGGGGGATATGACCGTGAGCTTTGTCACGGACGAGCCCGCAACGGCAAATATTGAGTACGGCACGACTTCGGCTTACGGTTCGGGCGCCGTGGTATCCTCCACGAACAAACTCATCCACCTTATAAGAATCACAGGCCTCACGGCCAACACAATGTACTATTTCAAAATAACTGCGGCGGATGTGGCCGGGAACGCAAGGGATTTCACCGGTTCCAGCAAACTGGCGCCGGATGCGCCGGAAGGGTTCGCCGCGGCCGCGGGCAACGCGGAAACCGGCATGGCGTGGAAAGCCGCGGCCGGCGACATATTGGGCTATAACATCTACCGCGCGACGGAATCCGGAGCGTTCTCCAAACTGAACAGTGTGCCGGTCACCGCGCTTTATTATGTGGACAAATCTGTAAGCAACGGCATCAGCTATTCATACAAAGTGGAGTCGGTGGACAGCGACAATAACCCCTCGAACCCGACTCAGGCTGTGGCAGTTAAGCCGCTTGCCTCTCTGGCCGGGCCGACGGAAATGCCCGCGGGTATCATAGACAGAGCCACGATATGGCTTTCAAGCAGGTCGCCCTATAATATCAGCGGCAGCAACCTGGTCAGGAATAACGCAATAATATATATACTGCCGGGAACCGCCGTGAATATTTCCTACGGCAGCAAGCTGGAAGTATACGGCACCATCAAATCCTACGGCGCCGAAGACAGTAAAGTGGCGCTGCTGGGCCCGGGAACCATAGAGTTGAACGACTCACTTTACAATTACAGCAGCACGGAGACCGGACTGGGGCGGGCCGACTATTACTGGACAAATATTGGTTCAATATTGACAACAACAATGTTTGATTATGGGCTACCGGATCACAATATATATAATTCGGACATATTATTGCCCACGGAAGAAATGATGGACAGCGATAACGGCATAAATACAGCTAAAGATTCCGTAATTCGCAGGCATGTCAATATTAAAACCGGCGATAATCTTACAATTGAAGGGGCGGGTTCAAGCATAACAACACTGACCAACTCCCTGGTTAAAAACAGCTCCGTGAGCGGCACTTTCGCCGACAATGTGACATTCGAGAACTCCACCGCCTCCTTTAACAATGCCGTAAATTCCGTGTTTAATAAATCCAAATTTACCGGAAGCACGGTATCTTACAGCTCTTTTGACGGCACCTCCACCGCAAGCAACGCGACCAGCGCCAAATACAACTACTGGGGCACAGCGGATTATTACACGGTAAGAGCAAAGGTGCGCAATACCACCATCCTGCACCCTGTCATTACCGGGCCGGATTTTGACACGGCCGATTTCGACGGGGACGGGATACCGGACTGTATCGACTGGGATAACGACAACGACGGCTATTCAGACGCCCAGGAGTGGAAAGAGTCCAGGCCCAACATATCTTTTTATTATAACCCTCTTGACCATGAAAGTTATCCTAACGTTGTGAACGATATGGACGTGGACGGCATACCCGACGACGACGACACGGACAACGACAACGACGGCCTGCCCGATGACGATGAGGCGGCGTTGGGCACGCATCCGTATATGGCCGACAGCGACGGCGACGGAGTTAACGATTACATGGAAGTAACCCTCAAATATGATCCTCTTGACGGAAATAACTGCCCGCTGTCCGGAAATAAAACCAATATGGTCATAGACGGCTCAAACGTGAACGATGACGGCAACGTATACACAAACGGGCTTACATGCCGCTACTGCACAGTCAACCCCGGAATAATGCTCTACACCGCGGGCAACACCGCCGCCGGTTTTTACAATTCAGCCATCGCCGGAGCCAAAAACAACCCTGTGTATACGCGGGGTAAAATCAGCATATATAACTCGGAGGCCAGATATCTGAACCATGCCTCGGGCACGTTTACCGCGGAGCACAGCACGGTTGAGTATTCCGATATAGCGTCGTACATATTTTACGGCACGTCAGTCAGCCATTCGGCGCTGTTTGGCGCGGGCTATCATGATTCTGAATATGGTTATTATCTAACTACAGTGATAAAAAATTCCTATATCAGCGGGGCTGTGTCCAATGCGCAATACCACAACAGCTATATCAACAACGGCCAGGGTTACCAATATGATTCCATATCGTCCATATCCAGCAGTTATGTGGCAAACATCGTTCCTGCCAATGACATGTGGGGAGAGTTGTTTATCTACCGGAACCTGTCCATAACATCAAGTATTATTGATAATTTTTACTCGTCCCAACATGCCGCAGTAAAAGGCTCTGATGTAAAAAATATGGACAGCACAGTACTATGGGGAAGCCCCACAATCCTGAACGCCTTTTTCAACGGATGCCATATATCTGATTACAACGGCAACTCCTACACGGGTTACGGTTCTCCGGCAGACGGGACAGGCGATAAAAAAATCACCACCCTGTTTACTATTGACGGCGTTACATACAGGGTTGACGGCATTACAAACCCGCAAAGCGCTAAACACTTCCCGAACTTTGTGAGAAACCCCGCCGTGGCTTCCGAGTTCTGGAATCCGACGGGCGTCGGCTGCCTGTGGAACCCGGCCATCCCGAACACATTCCCGACTCAAATACCGTAACATAAGGCAGGCGCAGCATTATATCCGCCCCTCCCCTTAAAAAGGGAGGGGTTTTTTTGTGGTCAATTCCGGTATAAAAAAGAGAGAGGGCATGCATGCCCCCCTCTCTTCGCGGGAAGGTAAAATCTATATCCGTCACGGCACCTTCAGGTCGAAGGAGTGGCACTTTTCCGTATTGCAATAAAGTGTCGCTGGCTTGTGCGAAGCGTGGCATTTGGTGCAGTCTATCGGTGATTCATGCGAATCGTGGGGGTTCATATTATACTCCCTGACAGGGTCTTTAAATTTGACTTTCTGTCCGTCGTACATATCCCCGTGGCACTCCATACACTGATACTGTGATGCCGCGGCGGCCGGTTCCGCCGTTTTGTGGCAGTCTTCGCAGGTGATCCCCTCTTTCGCATGTTTGCCGGTGACTTTTTGGGCTGCCGCGCCGAATGCCGGCGACACCGCCAGCAGCAGGGCAAAACACGCCAATACTGTCTTTCTCATACTCTAACCTCGGTTAAGCAAGGGGGCGCATGGCCCCCCGTTTTATTAACAGCTATCAGAACATGAATGTCGGTACCGCGTCGGTGGATTTCCCGGCAACGATATAACCGATCAGCTTGCCTCCGGTCACACAGCGGCCGTGGCCTATTCCCGGGCATATCGTAGGATAGTCGGCCGCGAAGAAATCACCGGCGGCGGAGCCTATTACATAAAGGTTGGCAATAGGCATATCGTTCGTATCCAGTACCTGGAAGTTGGTATTGGTATGCAGGCCGCCGGTAACCGTGAGCAGGGTTGCCGCGAGCTTGCCCGCATAGAAAGGCGGCCTGGCGATAGGTTTCAGCAGCTCGGAACGCTTGCCGTAGTCCACGTCGTTGCCGCTTTTCGCCAGTTCGTTATATCTTGCGACGGTTTTCTTGAACTCGTCCGCTGGAACGCCCATCTTTTTGGCCAGTTCGTCCAGAGTGTTGGCCGTGACGACCTTGCCTTCTTTTATATTGGCGTCGAGGATCGCTTTTTCCTCGTCCATGCTCCACTTTTCACCCATGAAACGGAACATCTGCCCGTAGAACAGGCCACCGGACTGGTTGCTGTCGATCTGCTGCTGAACCTGGCTCAGGCCGTCGCCGTCATAAATAGTCCACGCGACGCCTCCTTTCGGTTCGAAAAGTTTGCCGCAGCTCTTGGACTGCGTGTTGACATCCTCGTTCATGAAACGATTGCCCAGCGCGTTCACATGCAGGAAGGAGTAGCTCATCGCCCCCGCTTCGAGGTGGATGACGCAGGCATGTGGGTTGGCCTTCTGCATTGCGGCGCCGATGTTCATGGCCATGATATGGGCATCGCCGGTGTTACACTTGTTGGGGAAATAGATCTGCGCGTCAACCATCAGGCCTATCGGCGCGTAGCGGGCCAGCAGTTCTTTATTGGAGGCGTAGTCGCCGGTGGCGATAACGGTTTTGCCGGCCACATACCTGGTATAGTTGCCGGGATTGCCCGCGATGACGCCGGTGACAGGGCCGTTCCCCTCTCTCATGAACTGCGCCGCCTTGGTGCGGAACTGGAAGTCCACCCCTTTCTCCTTGGCTATTTCAAACAGCGCATTGACCAGGGGCACGTTCCCGCGCTCTTTGGTCTTCGAGTCTTCGAAAGTATGGGTTACAGGGTATTCCGTGTAGTCAGGCCCCTTGTAATACTGGCTCCACAGGCCGACGGTAATCCCTTTCGGCGCGACAAGCTCCACCATCCAGTCCATAGCCGCACCGCTCTTGTGCCCGAACGCCCAGAGGAGGTCTTCATTCACACGCCCCTGTGCCCAGCGCACCCATTCGCGGATGATCTGGCGGTAGTTCACTTTGATGCCCAGCTTCTGCTGGTATTTGGAGTTGAACGCGGTAATATGCCCGCCGCGGGCGGCGACCACAGCATTTTTGTCTATTACCACAACGTTTTTGATGCCGTTTTCTTTGCTGGAGATTGCCGCCAGGATGCCGGAAATGCCCGCGCCGATGATAAGCACATCACAGTTGACGGTCTTTTTGATTTCGGAAGCGGGGATCGGAGCGGGCTTCACTTCCCATGCGGCGGGGGTGCACCCGGCCCTGTCAACCTGTTGCGCGTGCGCTTCAGGCGCCATGCCCGGCAAAACGGCAGACGCGGCCAGACCGCCCAACGCGAGCGCACTGCCTTTGAAAAAACTCCGGCGTGTGATTTCACCTTTCAGAATGCTTTCAAACTTCTCTTTGTCCATTATGCAGCCTCCTATAATATAGATCGCAGTCCGCAAGGATACGTCCGCCACCTTCGCCGCGGATGCGGACTGCCAACAGCGCGGAACCCTTCGGGCCGTCGCATGTTTTAAATAAAAATTTTCATAAGGCTAGCATGGTTAATTTTCGGAAAAACACTATCATATGATAGAAGATCGGGGATTTATTTTTGAAAGTAAAAATGAATTATAATTATTCGACAAAACAGGCTTTTCTGCCGCTTACTCAGTTTTGTACCTGAGGCGTATCCAGCGCGTACCCTGCTCCACCGCGTCTCTGTGCAGCAGATTTGCGCGCCTTTCTTTCCGTATGAGCCCCCGTCTTTGAAATGCGATATGCATCCGGTCAATTGTAAGCTGCGATACATATAAAAGACCGCTCAGCGTTTCCCGGTTTATCCTGAACGGCAGCGAAAGCCATTCCCGCTCCATACTTACATTGAGAAGCATAAAAAGCGCCGCGTGCAATATCCAGAACCGTTCCTCGGCGGACATGGTGGCAATGGCAAGGATGGCATCGGTGTTTGCCCGGAGAGACCGGCCGCAGTGGGCAAGAAACTCCCCCCGTAAATCCGGGTCTTCCGCAAGGAACCTGTCCATTTGCTCGAATGTGACGGAACGTATTTCGGAAGCGGTCAGCGCGGCTATGCATATAGGGGCGGGCTCCCGCACAAGATAGGTCGTGTATCCCGATATATGTCCGGGCAGGCGTATCCCGCTCATCATAAAGGCTTTATTAAGGCTCATGTTGGTAATAGAGTTACTTAGAAGTCCTGATTTCAATATGATTATTCGCTGGAGGTAGTCCTCATTAACGACAATTTCGCCTTTCTTAAAAGTGCGCGCCTCCCCATGGGTATATAGAAAGGTCTTCACGCGGCCGTTAAGAAACGGAGGAACCCAGGGCATGGGATAACGTATCATACTCACCTGCCTTAGAAATTTTAAGCAGAGCAACTATGCGTTTCCAAACGTATTATAAAAATGTTATGAAGTCAACAACAATAGCGAAAGACTTTCATATGCAGGCAAAACAGTCTGACCTGCCCGCGGTGCCACAGGCAGGTATCCGTAAAAATCTCACAGATCAGTGGTCTTCAATACCCAGACAGCCTTCCCGACGGATTTGAACTCGTCGCGCGGAAGCGCGACCGGCCCGTCGTCTTTGGCCCCGTCCTGACAGCCCAGTATCACATTGTCTTCCTGAAATTGCACCGTACGCAGGGCAAGCCTGCCGTCATATTCGCATAGATAAATGTTGCCCTTCATCTTCTCGTGTTTAAGCTTGTAATTAATCCCGACATAATCACCTTTCCGTATCCTGGGCGACAGTTGGTCGTCCCTGACGTGCAGAACGAAGATATCCCTGCACGGGAACAGATCCTGGTTCTTCACCATATCAAAAAAGCCGATTATATTGGCATCTTCCGTCAGTTCGCTGTAGCAGGTGCTGTCATAGTGGTCGTATATCGGAATTTTGCGGATGAGATTTTCCTGGTTTTTCAAGGAATCTCCGGGAAGAATCATCTCCCCTTTGCCATATTTTAACCATTCGCGATTAAGACCGTATCTGATCTCCAGAAGCATAAGCGAAGCATCTTCGATTCTGCGCTTATCCTGTTCGTACGTGGCTATTGCGCTCTGCCCCTTGCCTATGCCCGCGCCGAAGTCAGACTGGCTCATGCCCAGATGTTTTCTGAGCCGCCTGAGCCGCCCGCCTTGAGTGTCATTTTCTTTCAAGTACATAGATTACAGCCATACTTTTAATTTTTATTACAACGCAATATAAAAGATCAGGGTTGACTTTTATATTACTTTGACATAATGTATTTTTCACTAAGTTTTTATATCTAACAAAAAAGTGAAGGAAAAATCAAGAGAAATATAATTACAGCCGCCGCCGGAAGGAGGGACGCACATGATCAGCGCCAAAATTAAGGAGTTGATTGAAAACCGCAAAGTCAGCCAGACAAAACTTGCGAAGCATATAGGAATAACGCCAGGCTGTGTATCCAACTACCTTAAAGGCAGGAGGAAGCCGGATTTCGCCACCCTCATAAAAATAGCCTTATATCTGCAGGTTGACCTCAACTATTTCGTGAATGACGATTTTGACGAGCCGTTTTCGAGGAATTCAGGGCTCCCTCCCCCACAGTCCCCGTAAAGCACCGCCCGGCAAATCTTTCAGGCATGCAAGACCTTCACAGGACGGTACTGCGGGTATTCCCGCGCCGGACATAAACTCCGGCCGCGGGGGGCGCACGCCGCGGCGTCAAGGCAGTTCATATACAGTAATGCTGCTGGCACCTGTCTGAAAAATCCATGTATTATTGCTTGTAAGCGCGACAAGATAGCGATTTCCCTTATCCTCGTAAACCCATATATCCGCAATTATAGGCTGCAGGGCGGTCGCGGCTCCGACCTTCTTTAAAATGCCGTATTTATATGTATAAAGCAGAATAGCCGATTCTGAAAAAACAGGCGATGCGCTAAAAACACGTGTATACAGCTCGTTCTGCACTATGGCAAACCGCTCCGCGTCTACTATCTCGATTCTTGGATTCACAAAGAGCAGTTTATCAAGGTATTCCGCCATGGCGTCGGTATCCGGAGCGGAAGCACGGCCACTGGAAGTCTTTTTCTCCCTTATCGGAAGTATATGAAAAGTGTCGCCATAGTAGCCGGGCACGTTATATTCTATTTTTCTGAACGAAGAGATGGAAAATTTCGACCCTCTTCCGATATTGAGGTACAGTTCCCCCTTGTCCTCCGACTGATAGACGCTGAAACCGAACAGATATTTACCCAGCGTGCCCTTGATCGGCTTATCCTCAACATATTTGCCGCCGGCGGCATATTTGAAATAGTATATCTCTCCGCTGTATTCGCCGTTGTTTGAAAGCTTCTGCGCGATTATCCGGCGGGAACCGTCCGCGCCGCGCACGCTGCGGAACAGCCATGGGATATTCTTCTGGATCTGCTTCAGCTCTTTACCGTCATGCTTATAAACAAACGACGAGGCTTCTGAGCCGTTTATGACGTTGGTTATAAAGATTTCATCCTGCCCGTCACCGTCCAGGTCGGCGGTCTCAAGATTCAGTAGCTGGCTGTTCTTTATACGCACCTCTTCAACCTGAGCATAACTTTTGGACGGATCGAAGGTTACGATTTTATCGTCGACTATGCCCGCCATATAAAATTTCGGATCGTCTCTGTAAATCTTTCCAAGCGCTATGGACACATACCTTCCTTTGGGAAGGCTGGTGCTGAACAGGGGTTCCAGCCCGTCCGCAACAGGCCCCGGTGCCTGCATGACCATGCCGGAAAATATGACCGTGCCGTCCGGCTGTGTCAAAGTATAGCTGATAACCGTTCCGGTGCGCCGCAACGCCAGTTTATACGCGCCGGCCTCATCGCTTTCTTTATATATATTGCTTGCGGAAACGATACTTTTGGCGATCTGCGTATCTTCATCAGTGGCGTTGTCAAAGGATATCGTTACTTTCAACGGAAGTTGTATACCCACTTTGTCTGATTTGACCGGGAGTTTGGATGCCTCCGTTTTATTATCCTTTCCGGCGGCGTTATCCGGCGTACTGCCGCTGAAAGAGGCTATGCTGAACTCAGGCTCCACCTTGGCGACAGTGAGCGTGCCTGTGCTGCCCTGCTTTTTGCCCAGCACTTTCCCGGTCACCGGGTGGATGATGTCTTCTCCTTCCTGAAACACAGTCAGTTTCAACCCCGGCACCGCTTTTTTTCCGCTTCCGATATCGATCAGAACATTGTCTTCTTTATCTGCGTCCACCACAATGCCTTCCATGCCGGTCAGGTAGTTTTCAATATCCTGGAACGCTTCCTGAGTAATATTAGCGGCGGACGCGGCGGCGGACAAAAACACCAAGGCAGCCAAAGCAAGAAACAAATGTTTGAACATCGGTATCACCTTATAAAATATAGCTTCTCAGTTCCTTATCATGCACGACGGCATCCAGCCTGGAGTGCACATACCCGCTGTTTATCAAAATCTCGCCTCTGGCACACTCCGGCGCGTCAAACGAAATATCCTCCAGCACTTTTTCCATAAGTGTATGAAGCCTTCGGGCGCCGATATTTTCAACGGACTGGTTCATATCAAATGCCATTTGCGCGATTGTTTCTATGCCGTCGTCGGTATATTTCAGATAAACACCGTCCTGGCTCATTAGTGCCGCATACTGTTTTGTAAGCGCATTTTCCGGCTCTTTCAGTATCCGGACAAAGTCGTCTTTGGTAAGGTTGTCAAGCTCGACGCGAATGGGAAACCGCCCCTGCAGTTCGGGCAGGAGATCGCTGGGTTTGGCGGCCGAGAATGCCCCAGCGGCGATGAAAAGAATATGATCCGTTTTCACCATGCCGTATTTTGTTATCACTGTGGAACCTTCCACTATGGGAAGCAGATCCCGCTGCACTCCTTCCCGCGACACATCGCCTCCGCCCCGGGCGGCCCCGTCGCGCTGGCAGATTTTGTCGATTTCATCCAGGAATATAATGCCGGACTCTTCCGCCCGTTTTACCGCCAGCGTGCGCACTTCGTCCATATCCACAAGTTTGGCCGTTTCCTGCTGTTCCACCACGGAACGGGCTTCTTTTATCTTGATTTTCTTGTTTTTCTTTTTGCCCGGGAAGAAGTTTTTCATGGCGTCCTGAAGGTTCATCCCCATCTCTTCCAGCCCCATATTGGAGAAAACCTCAATATGCGGGCCGGAATCTTCCACCAAAAGCTCTATTTCACGATCCTCCAGCTTCCCCTCCCGCAGCATTTTGCGGAATTTTTCCCGCGTCTCGCTCTGATCGGCGGCGGGAACATCAGTCGCATAGCCTACCTTGGGAACGTTGCCCGAGGGGAGCAGAAGATCGAGCAGACGCTCCTCCACTTTCGTCTCCACCTGCGCGGCAACGCTTTCCTTGACTTCCGCGCGGACAAGCGCCATGGATATCTCCATCAGGTCGCGGATCATGGACTCCACATCGCGTCCGACGTAGCCCACCTCGGTAAACTTGCTGGCTTCTATCTTCAGAAAAGGAGATCTTGTAAGTTTGGCAAGGCGGCGTGCGACTTCAGTCTTACCGACCCCTGTCGCGCCTATCATTATTATATTTTTCGGAGTCACCTCTTCCCGCATCCCTTCAGGGATCTGAAGCCTGCGCCATCTGTTGCGCAGAGACACGGCCACAGCACGTTTCGCCGCGTTCTGGCCCACAATATATTTGTCCAGTTCCGCGACGGTCTCTCTGGGAGTCATGTTGTTCAAGACAATACCTCGATATTAACGTTATGGTTTGTATAGATACAGATATCAGCGGCGATATGGAGGGCTTTTTCTGCGATCTCTTCCGCGCTGAGGGATGTTGTGGCCAGCATGGCCTTGGCTGCCGCGAGGGCGTAAGGGCCGCCGGAACCGATGGCCGTAACCCCTTCGTCCGGCTCGATTACGTCGCCGGTGCCGGAAAGGGTGAAGATGCGATCTTTGTCCGCTGCGATCATCAGGGCCTCAAGCCGGCGAAGATAGCGATCCGTGCGCCAGTCTTTGGCAAGCTCCACCACGGCGCGGAAGAGGCTGGAACCATGTTCCTGAAGCTTGCGCTCAAAACGTTCCATGAGGGTGAAGGCATCCGCGGCACTGCCGGCAAATCCGACCGCTATGGTGCCGTCGCTCAGTTTACGCACTTTTCGCGCGGTTTCCTTCATGACGGTGTTACCCAGCGTAACCTGGCCGTCGGCCGCCAGAGCCACTTTCCCATCCCGGCGCACAGCCACAACCGTTGTAGAACGCGTTTTTTCCATTCAATCCACCTTATAACGCAAGACAAAATTGCCCGCTGTAAAGTTCAGAATTTATCATCAATGTTCTTTCCGTGCAAGGGTAATCTTGTTTACACTTGACTTGTTTTCGTATTTTTCGCATAATATCAGATTAATTTTGGAGACCGCCATAAAATCATGTATGAGAAAAAAGCTTCCGTAACAATAGATAATTTCCCAACCATGCTGTCCACAATGCTGCCCAAAACGCCCCGGGTAAAATTTTTGTCCGATGGCAGGGTGCTGCTCATAAGCAATGACGATGCGCAGTTTAACTTTACTATACTGGATAAAGACAAGCAGGCCGAGGCTTTCTCCATAGACTATTCATACGGCCAGCTTGTGTCGGTGACCCATTTCAACGGGGAACTGTGGATCGAATTCCGTTACATAACCTCACCCTATGAAGAAGAATACACCATCGTCAGGGCAAACTCTTCCCGCACGGAGATTGTGGCCTCCTTCCCAAGGGAAAGCTACACCCACGATCTCCCGTACCACCATCTTTTCGTCAGCGACGGAATGCTTTTCCTGCATCTGATCAAACACAACCGCCTGCACCATTACCGGATTGTGAACGGAGTGGAAGAGATCGACGTCATGGAAGGGGGAAAATGGTACCTGTGCGGTTCCTATCCCATGTGCGTCGTCGGACGCACTCTGGAGCTTTATGATCAATCCCTGAATATCTGCAATACCATCGAATATGACTATGAAATAGACGAACTGCTCTACGCAGGCTCCGAAAACCCCGGCTTTATCGCCGCGACTCTCACGGATCTGCCCCAGGAGCATACCGCCCTGTTTATATACCACAAAGACAGCCAAACGGCGCACATTGCATATATAGAACATGCCGTGGCCGACATGGGCGTGTCCGCGGGACGTGTGTGGCTGAATCCATACGGGTTTCATATCCAGCAGGATCTCGGCGGATGCATGATATTTGACCGCTTTGCCTGGCCCCTTTATATACACATGCGCACAAAGGGCGCCGGAGCAAACGCTATCGGCGCTTATCCCCCGCCATTCCACAGGAGCGAGGGGATCTACCCCATGGCGGACAGCATGACACTTGTGGCGGAAGCAAACAGGCTGCTTATACTGGATTACAACTGCCGCGCCATCCAGGAGATACCCGTAACACACCCGGAATGCTTCGCCGTTTCCGCTGACGGCAATAAAATAGCCGTGCTTGCCCTTGACCGTGCCCGGTACAAACAGGAGGAAGTCACCGTCCACACGGACGCCGTCCTGGAAGTGTATCAGTGGGACGGTGACACAGGCGGCGGCAAAGTGATCGAGATGGTGAACTTTCAGCGTTAGGCGGAGCAAAGCGACGCCCGCCTTCGTCATCCCGGCATTACAGGTGGCCGGGTTCACGATGTGCCGCAGGCCCAGCCTACAGCGGCACAGCCGCGCCCCTAACATGGCAGAGGTGAGTTTATCAAAAACAAACAGCCGCTAATCGACAGCCTGATTAAAAAATTCGAAGAACTGACCTACAACATCGAAAACGACGGACACAGCGAGGAAAAGCTCCTGCGCGCGGAGTTGAACGGTCACAGTGTGCTCAAAAACACCCGCATATCGCTCACAGAATGCCACATAATAGCGTGCATAGGCGCCAACGGCAGCGCCAACGGCACATTTATAGCAAAAACACTGAACACCACCAAAGGCAGTATATCCAAAACCGCGGCCAAAATGTCTGAAAAGAGCCTTATAAACACTGAACGCCTGCCCAACAATAAAAAAGAAGTTCATTATTCACTCACTGACCTTGGAAAAGAGCTTTACAGGCTGCATGAAAATATGCACGGCAAGGCGAAAGACGAATTCGCGCTTAAACTGGAAAAGTTCACCGCCTGCGAACTCGAGACAATCAGAGCATTTCTGGATACAGTCAACAAATAAATAGTAATTCTATTATTCATTAATCAAATACCCACATACCCAAATCCGACATTATTATTTTCCCCCAGCCCATGCCGGACTCCCCCCAAAAGTTCTTTTTTTATTAAAAAATCTTTGCAAACATATCATAAATAAATAATTACGTAATATCAAAAATGGGTATAAAAACAGTGGATATATATACCTACTATGGACAATGATTTACCTATAATTTACCTATTGTTAATAATGTGATTAAGAACTAAAGTTCAGTGTAATAAAAGGACATTTTTTTATAAAACGCTGAGTTTTTCTAAATTCAGCCGAATATGGAGGGAAAATGGCTATAAACAATCGACGTGAAAAAACAGGAGTATTTCCGGTAACGCGCCGCGGTTTCATGAAGGGAATTCCGGCTGTTGCCGCAGCGGCCGCATTTGCCGGCTGTTCCAAATCCGACGATGATGAGAAAAACCTTGCCGGCTACGGAGGTGCTTTTAACAACCCAAACGCCTCGGATCTCAGAGAGGTACGGAGGGTATATTCCGCATGCCCCGTGGAATGCCTGCACCACAGTTATAACTGCCAGCTCGTGGGAGACGAGGTTATCCGCGTTGAACCCACCCTCATGCCGAACGACCCCTATTACACCACCGCCTGCGCGCGCGGGATGAGCCGGATGAAATTCCTGACGGAAGAACGCGTGTCCACCCCTATGTTGCGTATTAAAAAGGGTACGAATTATTCACCTTCGGGTGTACAGCTTAAAGACAATTCCGTTGACGAGTGGGTGTCCATATCCTGGGATGAGGCAATTCAGAGAATAGGCGATAAAATTCTTGATATGATTGCAAATGGTGACCATGCAAACTACAGCTCCTATCTGCTGGTCAGCGGCACCGGGAATATGGGCCCGGTCTCCAGGTCCTTAATATCGTCATTTTTCGATGTAGTCCTCCCGACACGCATCGGCACCGTCGGCAGTATTTGCTGCCAGGCGGCCTCAGACGGCATGACTGCCGTGCTGAGTGAGCGCTCCCAGGATACCAGGGAGGTCACCGCCCACGCGAAGTGCATCATATTATGGGGCAACAACCCCGCCGAAACTTCCAGCACATACTGGAAGTTTTTTATGGATGCCAAAGTAAACGGGGCAAAACTTATAAATATAGACCCCCGCCAGCATCCGTCCGGCGATTTTGCCGACCAGTGGGTGGCCCTGTACCCCGGCACCGATATGCTCTTTGCCATAGGGATGCTCCGCTGGATATTCGAAAACGATGTCACCAACGGGGGCAGCTACGGGAAGCTCGTTGATGAAGACTTTCTGAGGCACCGCACCAACGCCGCGTATCTGATAGATATAACCAATGTGAAAGACGGAGACGGCGGCGGCAGTGACCCCGACGTGGATCTTTTTACCGCCGAATATGCTTTCCACAAGGTACAGAACCTCAAATACGCGTCGGTGTCCTCCTCGCAAACCGCGGTAGCCGTATGGGACAAAAAGCTGAACAGCGGAGCGGGCGGCTTTGCGAAAGCCGAAGACAACAAGGGCACAAAATTCACTCCCGAGCAGGAGCCGGATCTTTATTTCGTGGGCGACTATACCGACCCTGCCACCGGCGAGACAATAAAAGTAGCCACCGCTTACCAGCTCATGCGCGCAATTTATGCCGGAGACGTATTGACCGGGCCTAACGCCCCCACCACCCGGGAGCCCCGGTTGCTTAATCTGTATGACAGATACTATAACTACGATCAGGTGGCCAAAGTCACAGGAACAAGCATAAAAGCTCTGACGGACTGCGCGGAGGCATATGCCACATCCAACAGCGCCCCGGATGCAAACGGCAATTATGCCAGAAAATCCATCATCCAGCAGAATATGGGCGGTTCCGGACGCACGGAGAACGGCGGGCACCTGCACGGCATGCATTGCATACTGGCTCTTGTCACCGGCAATATCGGCGGACTGGGTAACGGGGTAAACGACACCTCTGGCTACAACTCCAAAGGCGGCCGCCCGTCAGGTTTTCCGTCGATGGTGAGTAACAGTGTGCCCTCCATACTGCCGGCCGAAACCGAACACTCAATGGGTACCACGTCTACAAAAACCTATAATATCGGTGCTTTCGGCTATATGGGCCGCAGGCTGGCCGCGGCCAACAACGGCACGCCGCTGGAGCCGTGGAGGCCATCCGTAAACGCAAAATTAGACCCGGCACAAACTCAGGATCCTGTGATAAAATTTATGTTCATGGGCTCAATGAACCTCACAACGCAGCGCCCAAACACGGACGCGATAAAAGAAGCCCTGTGCAGCACCGAGATGGTGGTAGTCGCAAAACCTGCGTTCAGCACAGATGCCGAGTGGTGCGACATCTATCTGCCGGCCACCACCCAGATGGAAGCCCATGACTTCAGCCCCGGCAGCCGTAACAACTATGTCCACCTTATGGAGGCCGGCGTGACGCCGTACGGTCAGGCCAGGTCGGACCCGCAGATAGCCAGGGCGCTTGCAAAATACGTTTTTGTCACGAGGGGGTATAATCCGGATCTGTTCCAGTATTTTGACAAAGAAGATATGGACATTGTTAAGTCAATATTCGATAAGGGCGGCAACTGGGCCGAATCCGGCATCAACGGTTATGAGGATCTGAAAGAGCGTAAGTCCATACGCCCCAGCTACATCACCAGACCGTGGATACCGCACCCCACTCATGAATTCACCGGCAGCAGGGGCATCAACCGCAGGGCGAAGATATTTGTTACCGAATTCCAGTCCGCCACCGCTTACCCGTATCCGCGCATGTCCCATAACCCGGCCAAAGTGCTTCTCCGGGGGCCGTTCCTCAGATATATGCCCGCGCTGAACAGCCACCTTCCCCACCTTAACGATTACTACGAAGAGATCGGCTATTCGGCCAACAAAGCGTTCGGCGATTTCGAAAAAGTAGGGATATTCGACTATCCGCAGTACAGAAAGGACTACGACCTGTGCAACATCCAGATGAAGACGGGCCGCACAGTCCATTCCAACTGGACGGCAATTTCCTGGATCAGGGAGGCTTACGGTCCCGCCGGCATAGTGTGGATACATCCCGACGATGCCGCTGTCCGCGGTATTGTGGATGGTGACCTTGTAATAGTAAAAAGCTATGTCAGCGAGGTGCAGAGAATTGCCAAGGTCACCAGAAGTATTAAGAAAGGTGTCACCGGCATCGAAAACGGATGCTGGGACAGATACGGCTTCAAAAGCTCCAGCACGGTGGGCGCTGAAATGCCGGATCCCATGGGTTCCGGCCACACCCATAACAATACGCTTGTAACAGTAACCAAAGGAGGTCTCAAATGAGCGAAGACCGTAATTTAATGGCAAACAAACGGCTTGCGTTTCTGATAGACACGCGGTACTGCAACAACTGCAAAACCT
>JAVBTI010000150.1:0-16792 GCA_031556255.1 Deferribacterales bacterium
TGGTTTACATACAACTCCGCTTCTCGAAGTTTACCGATAATCTCTTCTGCGCTGTAATTCTTTTTAGACACAAATTCCTCCAGTTTCAGTTATTTACTACACTAACTTTCAAACTGGTGCAACTTTCGGGGGGCAGGTCACAAGTACTGGGCACTGAGCCAGAAACATCAGTAAGATGACTACTCGTTTCATAATAACACCCCCATGGTTAGATTTACAATTGTGATTATTGCCAGACTGCCTGCAATAATCACACCCCCATGGTTAGATTTACAATTGTGATTATTGCCAGACTGCCTGCAATGTTATATTTTGAAATAAAAAAACATTTCCGGGATAATGATAAATTTTTTCTCCATGTGTATACACATATTTCCAGCCAGACAGCACAGAACCCGCTTTGGCGGCTGACGGCAGAGAAACGGTTGTATTACATGGTATTTGCTGGATTGCCAAAACAGGATCGTCCAGCATTCCGCCGCCGGCGTCAAATGTTACCGTACAAGTGAGGCCATCCAGTGTTGAGTGCTCCCAATATGCCGTTAAAAGCGTATTTTCAGTTACCTTGTATATGTCAGTATATATTATGGGACCTACTGTCCACCCGCTGAGGTTGTAAATATCAAAGCGGATGTGTACGGGCAGGGAAATGTCAGTGCCCGCGGGAACAGTCATATCCGCGGGAGATACCATGCCGTTATAGGGGTTAAACTTGACGGTGCACATCCCGTTAATGCATGCACTTGAAGTCCACTGGGCATAAAGTACAGAACCCGATGGCGGCATCGGTGAGTCAGTATGGGTGACACCACTGCCGTCCGGCTTAGTATTCCATCCGGTAAAAGCGCTGCCGGTTTTAACGGGAGTAGGGTAATACCCAAAATAATCCCAATATTTGAATTCCCCGCCAAAGCAGGAGGGATAATCATAAAGACAGAATTCGCCACCGTTTGCATCGTATGTGATATGATAAGTTTCGTCAGGTGTTCCGGCGCCACATCCTGATATGCATATTATAACGAATATAATAAGAAGACTTATGAATTTGTTCATGAACACCTCCTCGAGAGATCGAAGATTAAGTGTATATGTTTTTGATTATAATATATTTTTTTTATTTTTCAATAATTATTTGTTTTATGCCATTGTGTTAATTTTTCGTATCTTACGCCATAGATTGCCTTATACATAATATAACTATCTTCAAAAGTTACAAAAATCGGCAGCAGATCGGTTAAATCACAAATCTCTGCCAAATTCCTATTAGAGTTCACATTAGTTGTTTTTAACAAAATTAAATAAATGGAAACTATGTGAATTAATGGGCTTTTAGAGTATTTCGGAGGTTATGGCTTTTCCCCTCATGAGTTCCATTGTACCGGCGATTCAAAAAAGTCAACGATCTGCGATGAACCGGCAAGCCGGTCGTTGAATTTTCCGAATCGTTCCGGTTTTTGCTTATAAGGGGGAAAGGGTTGCCCTGCAATTATTTCTGCTTTGCATAGTCCACCACCTCAATAGCCTTTAAAACGCTGTCAGGTGATAAATGCGCATACCTTTGAACCATCATGGGGCTGGAATGGCCCAATAACTTTTGGATAACGCTGTCGTTGATATTTTGAGCTTTCAGCTTGGACGCGAAAGTATGCCGGAGATCGTGAAAACGGAAATCTTTTATCCCTGCCGCTTTTACAGCTTTATTAAACGTTGTGCGGCAGTTCCTGCGAAAGTCAAAGTCATTATGCTCAGCAAGATAGCGATTTAAATACTCTTTGAGGGTTTCGTTTATAGGAAGAATTTTGACTCTGTTGTTTTTGGTTACAGAACCTTTCAGATAGAACTTCCCATCGACAATATCATCTTTCTTTAATGACTGTATTTCTCCAAGTCGCATGCCGGTATGCAGGGCTATGAGCACCATGGGATAAAGGTACTTTGAGCGGCTTTTTGCGCATTCATCCAACAGGCGCATGGCCTCGCTGTCCGTCAGATACCTCCGCCGGGTGTTATCAACTTTAAGCTCTTGCATTTTTACAGGAGAACGGTCCATGAACTCCAATTCAATGGTGTAGGTAAAGACCCTTCGGATGGTAGCCAGATAATGATCCCGCGTCCGGGGAGACTTGCCGACCGTTCTTACCGTCACTGCCTGTTCAATATCGGCGGGGGTTATGCCTCTCATGGTCTTGCCTTTGAACATGTCAGAGAAATAGTCCAGTCTGCTTTTCATACATCTGGCATCTTTGAAACCGCTGTAATGCGGATCGTAGTATTTCTTGATGAACTCGTGGAAATAGAGGTCTCTCGGCAGATTGTACTCTGAAATCCTGCCAAGGCGCTTGGCGGATTTCATCTTGGCCTCCATCTCCCTTGCTATCCGCAACGAATTTCCGGCGTAAACCGCTTTGCCGTCATAACGGATGTGATATTGCCTGTTCCGGTTCTCGTGGCCGCAGGCGGGGCAGGCTTCATTGGACAGAGCGTAATACCTGTTACACTCACAACATCTCAGCACAATACTCATGATTCGGGTCTCCTTATTGTATAATTAGCTGTGAGTGCAAGACGAATTACTTATTTACGAAAAAACTTTACAAATAAAAAAACGGCCATTTTATCTGTATTTATGCCTGTTTACCTGAATTTTTACTTTGACCTGCCTGCTACATAGTTTGCTACACATGGGCAAGTAAAGCGAAAAATAAAATCCAGTAAAATCAGGCATTTCCGGGTAAACGGCTTTTCGAGTCAACATGCCAAAAAGAGAGCTAAAATGTGTAGGAAGGAAGTCAGAAAAACATTGAATTTAAAGGACTTTCCGTGAGGGGGTGAAGTTCCCCTCACGGGCAAAATACGGCGGATTATACATCCGCCGCGTTCATTTAGACTATTTGCCCCTATTCTGCTGGTAGACGGCTTCCGCCTTCGGCAGGAGCTTTTTCAGATCAGCTATCCTCTGTTTGTCGGACGGGTGGGTGGAAAGGAATGCCATGCCGCCACCGCCGGACGCATCAGCCATCCTCTGCCAGAAATCCACGGCCGCATTTGGGTCGTACCCCGCCATAGCCATAAGATAAAGCCCTATTTCATCCGCTTCCGACTCGTGTTTCCTTGAAAATGGAAGAATGACCGCCACATTGGTCCCCGCCCCGAATGCAAGGCTGGCAAGTTCCGCCGTGGTGCCGCTGATCCCGGCTATTCCCAGTCCCGCGGCGGCAGCCGTCTGAGCGTACTGAGCCAATGCCTGCTGGCTGATGCGCTCGTTCCCGTGACGTGCCAGTGCGTGCGCGACCTCGTGCCCCATTACTACTGCTATGCCGGTCTCATTCTGGCATATCGGCAGTATCCCGGTATAGAAGGCGACTTTGCCTCCGGGCATGCAGAAGGCGTTGACTGTATTCGGATCATCGATAAGATTGAACTCCCACTGGTAATTTTTGATCTGATCTTCCTGTCTGTTCTCACGCATGTAGATTGTGGCCGCAGCCGCGATGCGCTCACCAACCTTGCGCACCATATTCACCTGCGTCTGGTTTGTGGAAAGCTTGCCGCTGTCCAGCACCTCCTCCCTATATGAAAGGGCGCTTGCCTGATTAACCTCATCGTCGCTATAGATATTCAACTGCTTGCGGTTTGTGCCCGCCACCGTGGCGCAGGCGCATATAAGCACCACACTTGCCAGACAGAATAACAATGACACAACTCTTTTTCTACTAAGCATACTTCGCTCCAAAATGGTATTCGAGTGAAAAGTATATCTGAGAATTAACGAATTCGCAAATGGACAATTTAGATCAATCTGTAAAGAAAAAACCCCGCCGTGTTAAGCGGCGGGGCTGTAAGTCAGAGTTACGGTATTTGATTCATCAATCTCACAGTCATAGTCGGAAAGGATCTGTGATACAGTTTAAACTGTATATTGTACTGGCCACCCGCAGGGGTGATATTTACATCTATATAATAACTGTTGCTTGCATCGTGCCGCACTACAGCGCTTCCGGTCACGGTGTTGGCGAATGCATCAGCACTCGCTGTTAACTCGTAGTCAACCCTTTCACCCAGAATATCCGTGCCGGTAAATACTGCCCGCAGCATGCCTGTGCCCGCACCGCTTCCGCTCGTAACGGAAGTCAGAGTGGAGACTTTAAGCGCATTGATATAATCGTATCCGCCCGTGCCCGCACCGTCCCTGGTGGGCAGTTTATATCTTAAATCATAGGTACCGGTGCCGGCGAAAACTATGTCGGCGTAAAAGCCGCCGCTTCCGGTGCTCGTAATTACAGCAGTGTGGGTTGCGGATGCGCTATAGTCGGCGGTGGTGTTGTCTTTGTACTGATAGCTGAGCGCTGCCCCATCAAGGTTTGTGCCTGCAATTATAAGCCTCATGGTGGTATCGGCCGTGCCGGAAGGCGCGCTGCCCACGAAAGCCGAACTGATATTGGCTACAGCCGCAGTGGTGCTGTACCGGTAATACGTTGCCCCCGCCAGGTTGAATTCAAAGGTATAATTGCCGGCTGCCATAAAATCGATGTCGATGTAGTGCGCGCCTGTGGCGTTATCCCATTTGATCGTACCGGGGCGCGAAGTGTAGTTTGTGGTGCCGGTCTCGGCAAAACGATATTCCAGCGTTTCGCCGGTGAGGTTGCCGCCGGTGAGGGCAAACCTTATTGTGGTGGCATTAGCGTCTGCCGGCACTGAAATCTGGGTGGCCGCTCCGCCGAAGGACGGAAGCTGCGACGATGTGCCCGTTGTTTCCACAGATTTAGTTGTATCGTTATCCATCACGATGCTGCCCAGCCTGGCCACGAGCTTATACTGATAGGTAAGGGTTTCCGTCAGTCCGGTGTCGACAAACTTGTTGACCAGAGTGCCGTTGTCGTACCGGTCAAAAGTGTGAACAAGAACATATGAAGTCTGCGGCGTACTGTACACCCGACGGTAGAGGTCGAAAACCGGCTGATCCAGTTTATACATGCTGCCGAGCGTGACCGTGGCGGCAATCGCTTTCGGATTTCCCTCCACACTGCCCGCCGTGCTGGACAAGCTCAGAACAGCGTCGCTGAAGATGCTGAACGAATAGTTCGATATGTTCGTGTACGATGTGCTTTCCAGCCCGTTTTTCATGGTCACAAGTTTATATCTGTACATTTTGCGTATGGTAACGTCAGGGTCGATCACCACCGCGCGCCCCTGATTGTTATACCCGGCGGGGAGCGTGATCTGAACGTAGCTGCTCTCTGTTACCGGCGTAGCTGACGTTGAAGGCAGCATGCCAGTGCGGGCGAATCCCACTTCGGCACGGTAAAGCGCATATGTGGCGTTGTCGTCGCTGTTCCATGTGATCTGAATCTTGGGTGAAGTGGTATTGTCTTCATATACGGTAAGCGCAAACGATGTCCCGGCGAGCGACTGCGCGGAAAGTACCGTCGTGGCCGGCGCGCTTCTGTACACGGCACCGCCGCTGCCCGCTTCGGCAACAATCAGATAATTGTAATTTTTGGATACGTTGTCCACGCTGTCGGTCATATACCAGTCGTAATACCCGGTGCCGGAATTATAGGCTTTCAGGAGACCGGACATGGCAAGTGCCGTCCACTGGCTGCCGCCCTGCTCCGCCCGATACGCTATGTATGTCACGGTGTTGCCGTAAGGATCGGTGATGTCCCTCCACTGTATGCGCACGGCGTTGCCCGTGCCTGTGTAATAAGCATTGAGCCCGACTATACTGATGGTTGCGGGTGTTGCGGCCACGGCGCTGCTGAGGACGGAGTTACCCGTGGTGCCTTTGGCAAGGACTTTATAAGCATATTTAGCACTGTCTGTCATATCCTGCGCGTACAGGGTGTTGCCTATCTTGTCTATAGTAAGGCTGAGCTTAGCCCAGTCGCCAATCGCCGCAGTGCCGCCAGCCACCGCTGTCGCCGCCCTGTAGACTTCATAGGTGGTTTCCACGCCGTTCGAGTCTTTCACCTCAGCCCATGACAGATTGATGTATACGTCGCTGCCGGCGGTGCTGAATGACGCCGCAACCACCGGAGCGGTGAACGTACCGTTGCCCGGAGTATATGTTTTCGCCGCCAGACCGGTGGTCGCAGGGATTGACTTAGCGGTGCTGTTCTGCGCTATGATCATATAGGCGTAGTTTTTAGTGGGGTCGAAATTCTCTTCCTTCGCGTACCACTTTTTGATGCCACCGGAAAGGCGCATTTCCGGCGTGGAGGTCTGCACCGCCGTCCAGTCGCTGATGGTGGTGGTCTTAACGTTGGCAACGGACGTTGTAACATCGCTAACCTCGGCCTTGTATATATTATACGATGTGGCCTCGTAGACGTCGTACCATGTCAGCGACACATAGCTTTTCACATCATCCACATAGGCCGACGTAAAGCTGCCGGGAGCGGAAAGCTCCATCTTGACGAAGTCTTCGGTCACTATGAAGGTTTCCTTCTCAGGGTAGTATCCGTGGCCGCCGCTGAAGCTGGGGTAAACCGTCACAGTGTTCGCCCCGCCGATGAGAGGGAAAATCGCAAAGCCTATGGCACCGTCGATTCCGTTGTGAGCGCTGCCTCTCCATACGGAGTAGTCCCCGGTGGCGCCTGAACCCAGATCGCCCGCGTAGGTATAGGCCACGTCGTATGACATATTTATTTCCGCTTTCCATGTTACTATCAGGGTGTCTTCCAGCGGCATCCTTTCAACCTTGATATTATTCGGCCCCTTTAGCAGATATGTGTCCCTGTTGGGTATATTTGCAGCGGCATTGACGCTTGTCTGGCTGTTAAACACCAAATCCTCAACGCGGGTCTGGTTGTCATAAAGCCCGTTGGTGGACTGCCCGCTGTGGGCTACAACCGTATACTGGTAGCCCCTGCCGTGAACAAGCTGATTGTAGAAACCGACATAATCCACATAATACGGGTTGTCACTCGAATAAAAAGTGGTCGCTCCGTCCAGTTTGGCAAGTGTAACTATCTGTCCGGTGGCGCTGTCGCGGCGGTATACGTCGTAACTTTTGGCGTCCTTCACGGGGTTCCATGAGACGATGATCATGCCCTCGTAAACGGCGGCCTTTATGTCGGCGGGTTGTGTAAGAGAAGGCATGGCCGGCTGCTGCTCGCCGCCCACCTCCGTTTTTGTGTCGCCGCATGCCGCCAGCACCAAAAGCGCCGCCAGCATAACGGCACAATGGAAAAGCTGTCTCAATCGCATAATGCCTCCTAAGATGTTAATTTAGTAGATTAACAAATTGACCAATGATACAACAATACGTTATGAATGTTCTATAACTCTATCGAATTAAATTAAAATAATCCAGTACTTTTTTATTCAAACGCATGAGCATGTTGTAATAGTATATTTTTACGGCAGCAGGATCGGTTAGAAACGGCAAGTAACTTTTATTGGTGTATTTTTGAAATCTTTATCCGGTCTTTTACAAATTTTCCCGAAAAGATGGTCACGTTCACAAACCATATTGCTACTGCGGCAAGAAAAACCAATGCGGCGGTTACCTCGGAGATATGGAAGATACTTGAAAGCAGCGCCGCCAGCGAGAAGCCGGCCGCAACGCCTGCGGCGTACAGCACGAAGGTTACTGATAATAAAAACTTTGCAGGGACGGTTAGGCGGACGCGATCCCCTTTTTTAAATTCAGCACCTCTGGCGACTGTCAGGGTATTGGTTTTCGCAGTCCCGTACACAGCTTTGGAACCGCACAATATTTGGGCGCCGCAGGAGGCACACGCCCCGTCTGCCTCTGTTTCGACGGTGAGGCTGTTTCTCCGCGCTTCCCTGACAACGGCGATGACTTCGCACTCCCCTTCACTCATGCGCCTGCTCCATAAAAGAGACTGTGAAGGTATTCCCGCCATCAGCATTGGTTTCCAGCTTGATATGCCCATGATAGAGCCGGGTGATGTGCTTCACAATCGATAACCCCAATCCGCTGCCGGAGTAGTCCGTCCCGGCACTCTCCCTGGAACGGGAGCGGGATAGGGAATAAAACCTTTCAAATATTCTTTCTCTTTCATTTTTCGGAATAGCCGGCCCCTGGTCGGCCACTGAGATAGTCACCTCCCGCCCAGCTTTTAAGACGGACACGCTGACCTCACTTCCTTTGGAATATTTCAGCGCATTTGACACAAGGTTCGACAGGATGCTCAATATATGGGAGGCACGAACGTTCACCTCTCCGGCTTCAATTCTGTAATTGATCTTTTTATTGCCCAGAAGGGGTTTTGAGAGCTCGTCCAGTTCGTCGATTATTTCGGTGATATCCGCGGTATCGGTGATCATCTCGCCGCTTCCTGTATTTTCAAGCTTATGGAGGGCCAGCATATCGGACAGGAGCTCGTTCAACCTCATTCCGTTGCGATGTATGGTCTGCAGAAACCTGTTCCGGGCCTCCGGAGCCATATCCGTGTTTTTCAGCACGGTTTCCGACGCGCCCAGGATCAGAGTCAGCGGAGTCCTAAGCTCGTGAGAGAGGTTCCCCACCAGATCCATCTTGTAGTTGTTATAAACAATGCCTGCGGATATGTCGTTCATCACCACAAGCCGTTCGGTTCCGGTGCGGAAGATACTTAGGCTCAGGGTTTTCCCTTTTATACGCATAGTTTCGTTGTTCACATTCCCCTGAGGCAGGTCGCCCAGAAATTTGATCACATCTATGTCCGAAAGCTGACGTATAAAATCCACTCCTGTTTCCAACCTGCACTGAAGCATATTTGATGCGTTTTCATTGTAGCGCACTATCCCTTCGTTGTCGTCAAGCAGTATTATACCCCCACCAGAATGAGCGATAATGTAACCCAGTTGCTCATTAAGAAGAACTATAGTGGAGTTTTGTCCCTCCAACTGCTGTTTGCCTAAATAAATGGCGGCAACTGCGCTGTCCATGGCGGGATTGTTAAAGGCGGGGAGACGAGTATTGCAGTCCGTCCGGCATAGCGCATCATTAAGCTCTTTAAACGGCCGGGAGATCTTCCTTGATACAATCAGGGCGAAAGCAGCCGCTGCCGTCGTAAGCAGTACAAAAACCGTAAGAAGCCCGGCGGTTATTGTACCGGCGCTGCGATCATAGTAATCCGAAGGGTACGATATTCTCAGTATATTCCCGGAATCCAGCATTTTGGCGTAATAGATGGCGCGCATATCCGTCGAACGGCTGTACCGCACCGTGAAAACAGGCTCCCCGAGAGCGGCGCTGCGGATCTCTTCCCTTTCGCCATGACCATCAGCCGACATGATTTGATCATATGATAATGCGGAATCTGTCAGTATCTTTCCATTCTGCGTGGCTATCGTGATACGCATGAACGTTTCCGCAGTGAGCCTGCGCAGGCGTACATGTTCGACGGGGCTGTAATCTTCGGGGATATCCAGATCCGCCACAATCTGCCACTGACTTGACATCATCTGCCGAATCTGCTGCTGCGCCGCGTTATCCGATGCCTGCCGGATGAATGCGAACGCGATCAGAAGAACCAACAGCGCAGGAAGAAAGATCAGAAGAAAAAGCTTCGATGTGGAGTTCATTATTCCTCCCAACTATAGCCTATTTTAGGGATGGAGCGTATATGGTTCCCCTTGTCGCCCAATTTTTTCCTCAGCGTCGCCACATGAGAGTCCACTGTGCGGGTGTAAAGATCCGAATCATACCCCCAAATGCTGTTTAAGAGCTGGTTGCGGGTGAACACCTTCTCCGGGTTGCGCAGGAAAAGGCTTAAAAGATCATACTCTTTCTGGGTAAGATGCGCCGGTTCACCGTCAATCGCCACCCGGTGTGTTTCGTCGTTGATGATTATGCCGTGCCGGCTTTTTTCGCCGATTTTCTGCACCGCTACGCCGCCGCGTCTCAAAACCGCCTGTATTTTAGCCTCAAGGAAGTCGAAACTGAAAGGTTTCGTGACGTAATCGTCCGCCCCTCTTTCGAGGGCGTTTATGATATCATGCTCCGCGTTCCGCGCTGATACAATTATAACCGGCACGCTGTCCTTGCGCTTCCGGACTATATCCAGAAACTGGAGTCCCTGAAGCCCCGGCAACATGAGATCTAGAAGGATCAGGTCTATATGGGCATCCTCCAGCACAATCAGGGCATCATTGGCATTGGCAAGGGGAATCACTTTATGTCCCGAATGTTCCAGATTGAATTGAACGATATCCCGCAGGTCCTTCTCGTCTTCAATCACAAGAATTAAGCTCATGTCTATTCCTTTGTGCTGATATCCTGATGCCGGATTATAGTTCCGTTCACCACATATGGCACCACTTCGGCAATATTTTTGGCGTGGTCGGCTATCCTCTCGAGCCTGCGCACAATATTTGTGAGGGAGACAGCCAAGCGGACCTTGGAAATATCTTCAGTGATTGCCACAACGATCTCCTTTGAAATTTTGCTCTGGATCTTGTCAATGTCGTTGTCAAGAAGCATCACGGATACCGCCTTGTCCACGTTCTGTTCGAAAAACGCGCTGACGGAATCCTGAAGCATCTGCTTGGTGAGCGTTATCAGGGAGGTGAAATCCTCGGCATACTGTATGGCGGGGGCGTAGTGGTGTTTGCGCACCTGTTTGGCGATGACCTTGCAGTGGTCGCCTATCCGCTCTATATCTACGATCAGGCGCAGCGCCGCCACTATATACCGCAGCTCCGCCGCCTTAGGGCCATATAGCGCCAAGAGTTTAAGACAGTAGTTATCTATCTGGAGATCCAGCTTATCCACCTCTTTATCCCGTTCGACCACATTTGCGGCAAGGTCTGTGTCCTGTTCCAAAAGGGCTTTCGAGGCATCATCAAACATGGACGAAACCGTGTGGCACATGTTGGCAATCATCGTCCGCAATTGAAGATAATCATTATCCGCTCTATTATAGGGCATAAATTACTCCTGCACTTGTTAAGTGCCCATCCATGAACGACACAGGCCATCCCTGTTCCGTCACCCCGGCCAACCCTGCCTCGGACTATGATCCGGGGAGCCTAGGTCCGGGATTAATTAATTCATCCGCCCTTCGGGCGTCTGCTGGATTGCGGTTCAAGCCCGCAATGACGGGGAAAACACTTTATTGGTGCTATTGTATTCGTATAATTCCGCTTACCCGAATCTTCCCGTCACGTAATCTTCGGTCATCTTCTGTTTTGGCCTGGTAAAGATGGTGTCGGTGTCATTGTATTCCACCATCTCCCCCAGGTACATAAGCGCGGTATAATCCGATATCCGCGCGGCCTGCTGCATATTATGAGTCACGATAAGTATCGTTACCTCGTTCTTTAATTCTAACATTAGTTCTTCAATCTTTGTAGTGGAAATCGGATCCAGCGCGCTGGTGGGTTCGTCAAAAAGTATCAGTTCCGGCTCCACCGCAAGCGCCCTGGCAATAACCAGCCTCTGCTGCTGGCCGCCGGAAAGGCTGGCGGCGTTGACATTCAACCTGTCAGACACCTCGTTCCAGAGGGCGGCCTGTTTCAGCGCCTTTTCCACGCTGTCTTTCAGGATAGTCTTGTTTTTCACGCCCCGGAGGCGAAGGCCGTAAGCGATATTGTCGAATATACTCATGGGAAAGGGGGTAGGTTTCTGGAATACCATCCCCATGCGGCTTCGCAGATCGGTCAGATCGGTGTCGTGGGATAATATATTATTACCGTCCAGCAGTATCTCCCCCTCATACCTGTTGTTGGGGTAGAGATCATGCATGCGGTTGAAGCAGCGCAAAAGCGTGGTCTTCCCGCAGCCGGACGGACCTATCAGCGCCGTGATATTATGCTTATGTATATCCATACTGATCATTTTCAGCGCATGGTTCTCGCCGTAATAAAAGTTCAGATCTCTAACCGATAGAAAGGTTTTGCTCATTTCCCGTATCTCCACTTCACGGCCACGCGGCCTATTATGTTCAAAAGCAGCACAAAACATGTTATTACAAAAGCCGCCGCCCACGCCATTTTCACCCAGTCGTCGTAGGGAGACGCGGCGTACTGGTATATCGTCACCGTCAGCGAGGCCACCGGTTGGCTCATATCAAGGGAGAAAAAGTTATTGTTGAATGATGTAAAAAGCAGCGGCGCAGTTTCCCCCGCTATTCTTGCCACCGCGAGGAGCATACCCGTGAGAATCCCGCCCGCGGCGGAACGGTAAACTATCTGCACTATCACTTTATAATACGGCGCGCCAAGGGCAAACGCCGCTTCCCGCAACGTCCACGGGACAAGACGCATCATATCCTCCGTGGTGCGCACCACCACGGGCAGCATAATTATAGCCAGCGCCACAGCCCCCGCCCAGCCGTTAAAGGTGTGCATCGGCTTCACAAGAACGGCATATACAAAGGTACCTATTACAATAGAAGGCATGCTGACTGCTATATCGCTCAACGTCGAAACAATTTTGCCCAGTTTCGAGTGCCGGCCGTACTCTGCGAGAAAGGTGCCTCCCAGGATGCCCAGCGGTATCCCCATCACCACGGCGGCTAAAGTCAGAAGGCCCTGCCCCAGGAAGGCGTGGCGCAGGCCGCCGACCTCGGGAGAGAACGGGGGGGCGGGGTCTTTTATGAAAAGCTGCCAGTTTATAGACGATATTCCGTTGCGCAGCACGTCGAAAAGTATAAAGAAAAGAAAGACAAGCCCTATGGCAGCGCACACAAATGAAAGCGCCAGCGCTATAACGTTCACGGCTTTACGCCTCGCGGCCACACTGCGTCTCATTTTATGGTACTCCTTCTTAAAAGGTACTTGGCCAGTGACAGCACCAGCAGGTTCGCAACGAATAGTATCAGCGCCAGCAAAAAGAGGGAGGACATCTGGAGCCCCGACGCTTCGTTGAATTCGTTCGCCAGCACCGAGGTAATCGTGGTATAAGGCGCAAAGATTGAATCAAGCGCCCCGTGTCTGTTTCCTATCACATAGGCCACGGCCATCGTCTCCCCCAGCGCCCTGCCGGTGGCTATGATTATTCCGCCCGCCACGCCCATCTTGGAGTAAGGCAGTACAACATCTTTTATAACTTCCCAGCGGGTGGCCCCCACGCCGTAGGCAGATTCCTTAAGTATCGGCGGAACGAGGAGGAAGGTGTCCCTTGTGATGCTCGCTATAAAAGGGATTATCATGATGGCCAGCACCATCGAGGTTGTAAAGAGGTTCACCCCGCCAGCATAATTGGACTGAAAAAAAGAACCTGCCAGGGGCAGGCGCCCCAGAGTGGCAGATATAACCGGCTGGACTGTTTTTTCCAGCATGGGAGCAAACACAAACAGCCCCCACATGCCGTAAATAATGCTCGGGATAGCGGCAAGCAGCTCTATAGCGGTGCCTATCGCCCGCCGCAGGACGGGCGGGCACAATTCCGTAATGAACACGGCAATTCCAATAGCCACAGGCACGGCGGCGGCGAGAGCGATCAGTGTGGTAAGGAACGTGCCAAAAAGAGGGCGGCCGCCGGCGTAGATATTGTTTATCGGATCCCATTCGGTACCGGTGATAAAACGGACCAGGCCGAACTCTTTTACGGCCGGGTATGACTGAGCCAGCAGGGTGACAAAAATTCCCAGAATCACCACTATCACAACTAACGCGGCAAGGGCGGTCAGCACGCGGAAAAAAAAGTTGATCGGTAACGAGGTTTTTTTAACCATACTGATAGTCATAATATGGCGTTGATGTAAATATGTCAAAAAAAAGTCAAAAAAATGTAAAGTTGTTCCGGAGCGCTTCCTGGCAGTCCGGATGAAAATTTTTCCCCGCTTTGTAAAAACAGACCATTGTATATTATTCGGCTGAATGATAAATTAGTGAAAATCAGGACGAGGTGGATATATGCATAAGGTGCTGTTTTCCGCAATTGTCTTTTTTATCTGCACGGCGGCGACAAACGCCTACGACACGCCGGAAATTGAACGCAAACCTTTTTATATAGCGCTTGACGCCGGCATGTATTTGCCCTCCGGCAACGGCGACAAATACACATACGATTATAACATCGGATATTATGTCGGGGGCGACTTCGCATGGTATTTCAGCAAGCATTTCGGCGTGGCCGCGAAAATAGCCCGGACATCCAGTACCTCCAAAAAAGTGCGGTATTCACTGGAGAACGTCAACGGGGACAACGACGAATTTCTGGAATTCAGCACCATCATGTATATGCTGGGTATAGTATGGCGATACCCAGTTTCCCCCACCTTCGATATCTCTTTCGGAGGAGGGGCGGTTTATATGGACAACTCCATCAGACGGTATGTCGAAAACAAAAACCTCTCCCTTGAACGGCACGATTTGAGCGGTTATGAGTTTTCGTACTACGTCGACGGGGCGCTGAAGCATTATTTTAATCAAACATTCAGCATGGGGCTGACCGTCAGATATGTGCACGACCAGCAGGAGGTGAAGAATGCGGACATTATACATTTAAGCGGCCCGTCCATACTCCTGTCCGTGGGGTTCCATTTGTAATCTCCTTTTCCCGCAGTCTGGGAAACACGACAGAAAACCGCAACCATTAACAGTTCCTATTGAAAAATCCACCGGCAAGCTGTAGGATACTTTTTTGCAATTCACTAAAAAATAAAAGGATTTCTAATAATGAGAGTTACGCAGTTTTTCATGCCCACACTTAGGGAAGCGCCCGCGGAGGCGGAGATTGTCAGCCATGTTTTAATGACCCGCGCGGGAATGATAAAAAAACTCGCCGCCGGCGTCTACACCTATCTCCCACTGGGACTGAGGGTTATACGCAAGGTGGAGAACATCGTGCGGCAATGCATGAACGATGCGGGGGCGATAGAGCTTTCCATGCCCTCTGTGCAGCCCGCGGAACTGTGGCAGGAAAGCGGCCGATGGCAACACTACGGTAAAGAGCTTCTCCGCCTGAAAGACCGGCACAGCCGCGATTTCTGCTTCGGCCCCACCCATGAAGAGGTCATAACCGACATTATCCGCACATACATAAGCTCCTACCGCCAGCTCCCCGTGAACCTCTACCAGATCCAGACTAAATTCCGGGATGAGGTGCGCCCCCGTTTCGGTCTGATGCGGGGAAGGGAGTTTATCATGAAGGACGCCTACTCCTTCGACATTAACGAGGAGGGTGCCCAGGCCAGCTATGAAAAGATGCGCCAGGCATACTGCCGCATTTTTGAAAAATGCGGATTGAGCTATAAAATGGTCGAGGCTGATTCCGGCGCGATTGGGGGCGCTTTCTCCCACGAGTTTATGGTCCTGGCACGGACGGGCGAAGACGCCGTCATCTCCTGTGAAAGTTGCAGTTACGCCGCCAATATGGAAAAAGCCGTGGCACTCAAACCGGAAAACCCCGGCACCGGCCTGAATGACGGCATCAAAGAACACCACACGCCTAAAATGCACACGGTTGACGATGTGGTAAAATTCCTGAACGTCCCCGTTACCACGATTATCAAAACGATCATTGTGCAGGCGGATGACACCGTGGCGGCGATCCTCGTGCGTGGCGACCACGAGGCCAATCTTGTCAAACTGAAAAACTATCTGGGCGCGGCGAATGTGGAGATGGCCTCCCCGGAAACCATCCTCAGCGTCACGGGCTCTCCCGTGGGTTTTTCCGGCCCGATAGGGCTGACAATCCCGGTATACGCAGATAACGCAATATCCGATATCGTATCTTCCGTGGTAGGAGGCAATAAAAAAGATACACACATCACCGGAGCCAAACCGGGAGTGGATTTTGTGCCCACAGTTTACGGCGATTTCCGGAACGCCCTCATCGGCGACACCTGCCCTTCCTGCGGCGGAAAATATACCGTGGCAAGGGGAATAGAGGTCGGGCATATATTTAAGCTGGGCACAAAATATTCTGACTCGATGCAGGCAAAATATCTGGACTCCAACGGCAGACAGCAATTGATAATAATGGGTTGCTATGGCATAGGCGTGGGAAGGGTTTCCGCGGCAGCTATCGAGCAAAACCATGACGAAGCCGGTATTATATGGCCGGCGCCTATCGCCCCGTTCGAAGCTGTAGTTGTACCGCTGAATACCAATGAACCGGAGGTTGTAAATCTAGCGGAAACTGTTTATCTTGAGTTGAAGAAATCCGGCGTGGACGTAATCATAGACGACCGGAACGAGCGCGCCGGCGTGAAGCTTGCCGACGCCGACCTCATAGGTTATCCTATAAGGGTAACTATAGGAAAAAAGACGATCGGCGAGGGGCTGGTGGAGGTTACGCTTAGAAAAACACGGGAGACAGCGATGGTGAAAAAGGATGAAATCATTGCGTACGTAGTAGATATGCTGTCCTCGCTGAACTCGGATGCGAAAAACTGTTGACCATGGCTTAATATAGATGTAGTATTGTGCGATTATTTTCAGGCGGTACATAAACAGGGATTGTATGGCGAAAAAATACACAGTGATGTTTTTCAGCACGGATAAATTGGGCAGGGTGCGTACTGTAACAGTAAGCCGGCGCCTGATTGCGGGCACCTTCCTGGTGCTTTTCGTCATGGCCGGAGCCTTCGGTTACTCCCTCTTCCACCTGAACTCTCTTCACAATGAACGCGACAACCTTCTTACATACAATAACGAAAACAGTGCCCTTAAAACTCAGTTGGCGCAATACACCAAACAGATTGAAGATATAACCGCAAAAATATCCGAACTTGATGATCTGGAATATAAGATCCGCGACCTTGTCACTCTCCAGAAGGGCAATATTCCACTGAAACCCATAGCAGTGGGCGGTAAAGAGGTTGATCTGCTGAGGGAGTACTCGTCCGCGGCGGCTCTCAATGAAAAAGACTTTTTCAGCACCCTGGAG
>JAVBTI010000030.1:0-12749 GCA_031556255.1 Deferribacterales bacterium
AGCAGTGTGCTAGATAAATACGTTTATAACTTAAAAGATTGATAGATTCCAATCTAAAAATAAATAAATTTTTCCGAAGGAAGGAGTGAGCTTTTTATGCCAGTGACCCCGAATCAGTTTAGAAAAGGGACTAAAATTGAAGTTGACGGCGAACCGTACAGCGTAGTCGAATACATGCACATCAAATGCGGCCGCGGCGGCGCCAACGTCAGAACCAAGATGAAAAATCTTATCAACGGCCGCGTTATTGAGCGCACCTACGGCTCGGATGAAAAACTGAAACAGCCCGATTTCGAACAGAAACAGATGCAGTATCTTTACAGCGACACTGAAAACTGCTATTTCATGGACAATCAGACCTACGAGCAGATCACCATGTCCATCGATGAAGTGGGGGAAGCAACTGATTTCATGAGCGAAAACCTCGTCGTTGGGATTATGATATTCAACCAGCAGCCGATTGGTGTGCAGCTTCCGAACTTTGTGGAGGTTGAAGTGGTCAAGACAGAGCCCGGGCATAAGGGCGATACCGTGACCGGCGGTTCCAAACCCGCGCAGGTGAGCACCGGCGGCATGGTGAGTGTTCCGCTGTTCATCAACGAAGGGGATGTTATTAAGGTCGACACCCGCGAGGCGCTTTACATCGAGCGTGTTAAATCCGCCAGATAGTTTTTTAATCAAGGAGTTTGCCGTGAATCTTAAAGATATGAAAGAATTTATCCGTATCTTTGATAAATCAACCCTTACGGAGCTTGAGATCGAAGACGGAGACAACAGGCTGTATCTGTCGAAACTTACAGGGGGTTACACACAGCCCGCGGCCGCGTATGCCGCCCCCGCCACGGTGCCCCCCGTGAACTATGCCGCGCCGCAGTCCGCAGCGCCGTCCACAGAAGCGGCCCCTGCCGAAACCGGCAAAACCATAGAGTCCCCCATGATAGGCACATATTACAGCGCACCGACCCCCGGCGCCGCCCCTTTTGTCAACGCCGGTGATATCGTGGAGAAAGGGCAGACTCTGTGCATCATAGAAGCGATGAAGATTATGAACACGATCGAGGCGGACTACCGCTGCAAAATCGTTAAGATACTTGTGGAAAACGGCAAGCCTGTCGAGTACGGCCAGGATATCTTTGTGGTGGAGCCGCTCTGATGTTCAACAAGGTGCTCATAGCCAACCGCGGCGAGATAGCGCTCAGGGTGATACGCGCCTGCAAAGAGATGGGTGTGAAAAGCGTGGCGGTTTATTCCGACGTGGACAGGGAGTCGCTCCACGTGGCCTTTGCCGACGAGGCGATATGCATCGGCCCCGCGGAATCAGGCAAAAGTTACAGAAATATTAGAAGCATCATCGCCGCGGCGGAAATAGCCCACGCGGACGCCATACACCCCGGATACGGCTTCCTTTCGGAGAACGCGGAGTTCGCCAGAGTGTGCGAGGAGTGTGGTTTCGTCTTTATCGGCCCCACCTCCCAGCATATCGAAATGATGGGGAACAAGTCCGTTGCCAAGGAAACCATGCGCAAGCTGGGCGTTCCCGTTGTTCCCGGCAGCGACGGCCCGGTTAAAACTGTTGACGAAGGGCTGGAACTGGCGAAAAAGATCGGCTACCCGGTTATAATCAAGGCCAGCGCCGGAGGCGGCGGCAAAGGAATGAGGGTCGCCAACAACGATCTCACCTTCCGCAACAACTTCGACCTCGCCAGGGGCGAGGCGGGGCAGGCCTTCGGCAGCGACGAAGTTTATATAGAAAAATATATCGAAAGCCCCCGCCATATAGAGATGCAGGTTTTCGGCGACCATTACGGCAATGCCCTGCACTTTTTCGAGCGGGAGTGTTCCATACAGCGCAGGCACCAGAAGCTTCTGGAGGAGGCACCCAGCGTGGGCGTGTCCGACAAGCTGCGCCAGAAGATGGGCGAGGTTTCCGTGGCCGCCATCAAATCGCTGAAGTACAGGAACGCAGGAACCATCGAATATCTCGTGGACAAACACGGCAATTTCTATTTTATGGAGATGAATACCCGCATACAGGTTGAGCACCCTGTGACGGAAATGATCACAGGTGTGGATCTTGTGAAAATGCAGTTGCGTGTGGCCTCCGGAGAGGAGTTCTGGCTGAAACAGAAGGATATTAAGGTTCTGGGTCATGCCATCGAGTGCCGTATAAACGCGGAGGATCCCGTCACGTTCCGCCCTTCCCCCGGCACAATAACGGCGTACAACACCCCCGGTGGACTGGGTGTGCGGGTTGATTCCAATGCGTACAACGATTACAGGGTTCTCCCGAACTACGACTCCATGATAGCAAAGCTGATAGTCACCGGGAAAACCCGTACCGAGGCGATCGCCGTGATGCGCCGCTCCCTGGATGAGTTCATAATACATGGGATCAGCACAACCATTCCTCTCCATAAAAAGATAATAGACCATTTTGCCTTTATAGAAGGCAATTTCGGCACCGATTTCATAGAAAGGTACTTTGCATGAAAAAAAGCCTCCTGATGTTGCCGGTACTGCTTTTCGCGCTCGCGGCCCTTGCCTTTGCGGAAAGTGAATCCACCACGTCGCTCTATCTGAAAGCGTCGCAACTGGAAGACGACGGTGATCTGGACGAGGCTTTTTATGTTTATCAGCAGGTACTGGCGCGGGAAAGCTCCCCCACAGTCTATATGAAAGTGGTCGACCTTGAAATCAAGCGCAACAGGATAGACAGCGCTTTCACCATTCTTGAACGTGCCGGAGAAAAGTATCCCGACAATGCCGAGATAGCTTTCCGCATGGGCGCGTTCTATATTGAAAAAGCGCTATTTTATGATAACGCGAGCGCAACAAAAACCAAATGGCTGACCGAGGCTAAAAAGTCTTTCCAGATTGCGGCGGATAAAGAGCCCACGGAAAAGCACCTTGTGGCTGTGGCCTATGCCGCCGCGGAGCTTAAAGATTATATGACCGCCATGAGAATTTATGACCAGCTTATTAACAATCTGGGCAAAACAGAGTATTACCGCCCCCGCGGGGTTTTGAAAATCGAGATGGGAAAGCGGAAAGAAGGGATTGAGGATATAAAAAAAGCTGCCGCTACGGGCGAAGATCCCCAGGCGCTGATTCGTCTTGCGGATCTTGCCAGGGAAGATAACGATACGAAAGGCGCTATAGCGTACCTCCAAAAAGCGCTGGAAATCAGCCCGGACATGGCTGTGGTGAACCTTTACCTGGGCGAACTGTATAAAGATCAGAAGGATTATGAAAACGCAATCCGTTTTTACATGCAGGCCGCCGAACATACGGACGGCAAGATGCGTGCCGCCCTGCTGAAACAGGTCGGCGGGCTGGCGCTTGAAAAAGAGGACTACCTCACGGCAATTGACGCCTACAGGATGGCGCTTAAAGATAATCCCAACGACGCGCAGTTGTATTATATGGCAGGGTATGCGGCGAGCCGGGGCGGCCTGCGGGAAGAGGCGCAGCGGATATTTGACGCCGGGCTGGGGAAGTTCCCCGATTACGCTGTGCTGAGGAAACGTTCCGCCTTTAACCTTATTATGATGGGCAAACCTAAGGAAGCGGCAGCAGTTGTGGAGAAGATAGACGAGGTCGAAAGGGATCTTGAGTATTACCTCGTGCTTTCCAACGCTTACGCTGAAATTCCCGACCGTGCCAAAGCAATCGCCACTCTTAATAAAGGGATCGCGGAAAATCCGGGCAGTCTGGAACTCTACATGGCTCTGGCCGTTCAGTATGAAGAAGAAAAGAAGTATGAAGATTGCATAACAGTGTTGAAGAAAGCGCTGGAAATAAATCCTGGTTCCGCTTCAGCACAGAACTTCCTGGGCTATCTTTACGCCGATCTCAACCGCAACCTGGACGAGGCTGAAGTTCTGCTGAACAAAGCACTGGCCAAAGAGCCCGGCAATTATGCCTATATGGACAGCAAGGCATGGTTGCTTTTCCGCAAAGGAAGATACCAGGAAGCCTATGAATTGATGCAAAAAGCGCTTGAGGTTAAACCGGACGACCCCGAAATGCTGGAGCATATGGAACAGATCAGGAAAAAGCTGCCTTCCGGCAGAAGCGGAACGTAAAAATGACCCGCGTTGCGAGGTTTTTCCATATAGCAGCCGCGGCGGTTGTTTTGTGCTTTCTTTTTTCCTGTGCCGGCAAAGAAACAGGCCCGGCTCCTCTGCCGGAACTCATGCAGAATAAAGACGAAGTTCTGCGGAAGTTAAGCAGCTCCATGCCGGAGGCCTGTGAATATCTTGGCCGCACAAACATACAGTTTGCCGACAAAACCAACAAAGGGGGCGCCGGCGCAATACTCAACAAAGAGTGCTCCGGCGATATGGACATACGCATACTCGGTCCCTTCGGCATACAGCTCGCCGAGCTTTTGGTCAGAGGAGGGGAATATTACATATTCCAAAACGGCAAAGATGTCACTGCCAACCCCCCCATCAGAATAAATTCCGCCGATCTTGTGCTGTTGAAAAATTATCTAACCCTTCCTCCCCCGCTGCCGGACGAAAATTACATGTTTATGCTCGACATCAGCCACTATATATTCATCCTCGGAGACGAATATATATATGTAAATCCCTATTTTTACGTGGACAGGGTGATTAAGGGTGATCACAAAGTGGACTATGTCTGGGAAGAAGGGGTATTGAAATATATTCATTTTGCCCGCGGCGGCACAGAACTGGCAGTGGAGTTTATAGACCCGTGGAAAGTAAAAAAATAACTCTTTCAGCAGAAAGCTATGCCAAAGTCAATCTTTTTCTCCATGTACTGGGGAAAAGGGCGGACGGCTACCATGATATATACACCTTGTTCTGCGCCGTGGATCTGTGCGACACCCTCTCCGTGTCGTTTGCGGACAGCACGCATATAATATGCGACAGGCCGGATATCCCGGTAAATGAAGACAATATTATACTTAAAGTTGATAAAATATTGCGGGAAGAGTATTCGCTGGAACCGCATTTCAAAATAGAGCTTCATAAAGTGATTCCGGTGGGAGCGGGGCTCGGCGGGGGCAGCGGGAATGCGGCCACATATCTTCAGCTCGTAAACAGGCTTGCCGGCATGGGGCTTTCCAGATTAGAGATGCATAAAATATTGGAAAGAGTGGGGTCGGATACGCCCTTCTTTCTTTATACCCCCATGGCTCTCGGTGAGGGAAGGGGAGAGAGGATAACTCCGCTGGAAACCGCGCCGAAACTGTGGATTCTGATTGTAAACCCGAATATTTTTATTTCCACGGCGGCTGTTTATGCCGGTAAAAAATTAAGGTTGACTAGCGAAGATCTTCTTCCTAAGATACCAAATTCTCTCAATGCGGAAGAGATTGTAAAGATGATGACGAACGATTTGGAACCGGCGGTTTTTGACGGTTATCCGCTGACGGCGGAGCTTTGCGGCGCCCTGGGAAACGCGGGGGCGCTGAAGGCGATGGTCAGCGGGTCGGGCTCATCGGTTTTCGCCGTTTTCAGAGACAAGAAAGGACGGGACGCAGCTTATGATACAATTTATAAGCGGTATCCCGATTATATGATAGTTAAGACCGCAAGTCTTGATAAGGTGTAATAACGGGGGATCGGATGGATTTTTTGGTATTTGCCGGCAGTTCCAACAGGAAACTGGCGGACGGGATAGTAGCCCGCCTCGGTATGCGGCTGGGTGATGTGTCCGTGGGGAAATTTTCTGACGGGGAGATCACAGTCAGGATTAATGAAAGCGTTCGCGGGCGTGATGTTTTTGTGGTTCAGTCCACAAACTGCCCGTCGGAAATACACCTTATGGAACTTATGATTATGGTGGACGCGCTGAAACGGGCGTCGGCCAACAGTGTGAACGCGGTCATGCCGTACTTCGGCTATTCCAGACAGGACCGCGCCACGGAGCCGCGGGTGCCTATCACGGCAAAGCTTGTGGCAAACCTCCTCACCAAATCGGGGATAGACAGACTCGTCACCATGGATCTCCATGCCGGTCAGATACAGGGCTTTTTCGATATTCCGGTGGACAACCTTTACGCCCAGCCGGTTATAGTCCGCTATCTCAAGGAGAACTACCCGTGCAGCGACGAAGCCTGCGTGGTGGTATCGCCTGACGCGGGCGGTGTTACGAGAGCCAGGGCGCTTGCGAAAAAACTTAATTCACCGCTGGCAGTAGTGGATAAGCGCAGGACGGGCCCCAACGTGGCGAAAGCCATGAACGTCGTGGGCGACGTGGTCGGGCGCAAGGCTATTATCGTGGACGACATAGTGGATACCGCGGGCACTCTGACCGAAGCGGCGCACGCCCTCCTGGACAACGGCGCGACGGGAGTCGTGGCTGTGACCACACACGGCGTCCTCTCCGGCCCGGCCATCGAGCGCATAGTTTCAAGCAAGCTGGAAGAGATTATCATTACGGATACGATAGAAGTTTCAAAAGATATATGCTCTATCTCCAAAATAAAAGTTTTGTCCGTAGCAAGTATTTTTGCCACATCCATAGAACGGATACACCGTAAGGAAAGCATAAGCTCGCTTTTCGAAGGGGATAATTAGACGAATGAGGCTGATTGCAGGTCTCGGCAACCCGGGGGCGGCATACGCCGGCACACGGCACAATATCGGTTTCATGGTGCTGGACAGGCTTGCGGAAAAATACAAGGTTTCATGGAAAGACGGCTTTCAGGGGGAATACGCGCAGATAAATCTGAAAAGCGCGGGATGTTATCTTCTTAAACCGATGACTTATATGAACCTCAGCGGCGAATCGGTGGGCGCGCTGGGCAGATACTTTAAGATAGAGCCGGAAGATATCCTTCTGGTGCACGATGAACTGGATTTCCCGTATGGTAAAATGAAGTTCACCGTGGGCGGTTCCGGAGGCGGGCATAACGGTGTGGCCTCGGTTATAGCGCACCTCGGTACCCGGGAGTTCTGCCGCCTCCGCATGGGGGTGGCCGGTATCAGCCGCACGGAGATGCGCGGATATACGAAAGAGTATGTACTCTCCACATTTGCCGCGGCAGAAAAGGAAAGTATGGCCGATTTTCTCTGTCTGGCCGCGGATGCGGCGGTATTTGCGGCCGAAAACGGCGCACTGAAGGCTATGGAGAAGTTTAATAAAGCTTGTTAACTGTCCATGCTTCCGCTCAGACAGGCATGGCGGGAAGATATGGCGGATCATGTCGATTAACTGTATATGCGTCTGCTCAGGCAGATATGCGTGACAGAAAGATATATGGAGGTATGCATGAGTATTGCTTTTGTAGTCGGGGTGGGCATCATCGGCCTGCTTGCGGCTCTGTTCATTTACGCTTACATTAAGAAACAGCCCGCGGGCAACGATCTGATGAAAGAAATTTCGGAAGAGATCCACAAAGGGGCTATGGCTTTTCTTTTTCGTGAGTACAAAGTACTGATTATTTTTGTGGCTGTGGTTTTTATTCTGATGCTGATAGCTTCGGGGCTGGGGATAAAAACGGCTCTCTGTTTTCTCGGAGGCGCAGTATGCTCCGTTCTTGCCGGGTATATCGGCATGCACTCCGCCACGGCGGCGAACTCCCGCACGGCGGAAGCCGCCAAATCCAAAGGAATAGCGGCAGCATTGTTCGTATCCTTTAACGGCGGCGCCGTAATGGGGCTCGCAGTGGCAAGCCTGGGGTTAATAGGTGTCGGTGTGGCGTTTTACTTTTTCGGGCACCCTGAAACGGCCCAGTACATCAACGGTTTCGCCATGGGAGCATCCAGCATAGCTCTTTTCTCCCGCGTGGGCGGTGGTATTTACACCAAAGCCGCTGACGTGGGCTCCGACCTTGTCGGTAAAATAGAGGCGGGCATTCCGGAAGACGACCCACGTAACCCCGGCGTTATCGCTGATAATGTGGGCGACAACGTGGGCGATATCGCGGGGATGGGTGCCGATATATTTGAATCATATGTAGGTTCTATCATCGCCACCGTGGCCATCGCCGCCACCGCATCAACAACTGCCATAGGAATGCTTGGCGGTAACATGGATTTCAGCAGGGCGCAGGCGCTTCTGATGGGTGTTCCGCTTTTCCTGGCGGTAATCGGCCTTCTGGCCTCCCTTGTGGGCGTGCTGTCCATGAGCGTTCTGCGTAAAATAAACCCGCAGACTGCCCTCCGCCTGTCCACATTTGTGGGTGCGATACTGTTCCTTATATTTGCCTACGGTTTCGTGGTTTGCATATTGAAGCTTTCCTCAGGCATTTTCTGGGCTGTTCTTTTCGGAACACTCTGCGGTGTTGCCATAGGCCTTATCACGGAGTACTATACTTCGTCCAAACCTATGCTCCGCATCGCGGACGCCTCCAAAACCGGCCCCGCGACCAACATTATCAGCGGTATGGCCGTCGGTCTAGAGTCGGCTGTGGCTCCAATGCTCGTGATTTGCGTTGCTATTTTCTTCGCAAACTATTTTGCGGGCCTTTACGGGATTGGCATTGCTGCAGTCGGTATGCTTGCGACCGTCGGTATAACCATGACGGTTGATGCTTACGGTCCTATCGCCGACAATGCGGGCGGTATTTCCGAAATGAGCGGCCTTGGCCCCGATGTGCGTAAAATCACCGACAGCCTCGACGCGCTCGGCAACACCACCGCCGCAATGGGTAAAGGTTTTGCCATCGGTTCCGCAGCTCTGACTGCTCTGGCGCTGTTTGCAGCTTTCGCGTCCAGCGCAAAAGTTGAATCAATAGACCTTACCAACCCTATGGTTGTCATAGGTCTCTTCATAGGCGGCTGTCTGCCGTTTATGGTCGCCGCTTTCACGATGACTTCCGTGGGCAAGGCTGCCGGAAAAATGGTTGACGAGATCCGCCGCCAGTTCCGTGAGATCCCCGGCCTGCTGGAAGGGAAACCCGGCGTGAAACCTGATTCAAAAACCTGCGTGGATATCTCCACCAAAGCGGCTCTGCGGGAAATGATACTCCCCGGCGTGCTTGCCGCCGCAGCACCGGTGGTGGTGGGCTTTGCGCTTGGCAAAGAGGCCCTCGGAGGTATGCTGGGCGGCGCGACTGTCACTGGCGTAATGCTGGCCCTTCTTATGGCTAACGCCGGCGGCGCGTGGGACAACGCTAAAAAATCGATCGAAAAAGGCGACATTCCCGGCGAAAAGAAAGGTTCCGACGCGCACAAAGCGGCAGTCGTGGGTGACACGGTGGGAGACCCGTTCAAAGATACGAGCGGCCCCGCGATGAACATCCTTATAAAACTTATGAGCATCGTGGCACTTATTATTGCGCCGCTGATTGCCTGATAATTATTGAATACAACAGGGGGGACGGACAGTCCCCCCGTGTTTTTTAAGGTGTAACAAAGTATGGGTTTCAGTTGCGGAATAGTGGGGATGCCGAATGTAGGCAAATCCACTATATTTAACGCCTTATCGAAGGCGCAGAACGCGGAGAGCGCGAACTATCCTTTCTGTACTATCGATCCGAACAGGGGTATAGTCCCCGTGCCGGACGAGAGGCTTGATTTTATTGTACAGCATGTAAGGCCGCGCTCCGTGGTACCGACCACGGTGGAATTTGTGGATATCGCGGGGCTGGTGCGAGGCGCCAGCAAAGGAGAGGGGCTGGGAAACCAGTTCCTTATGCATATACGGCAGGTCGATGCCATTGTTCATGTGGTTCGCTGCTTTGAAGATGAAAATATCACCCACGTGGAGGGGAACGTTAACCCCCTCAGAGATATATCAATAATACAGACCGAGTTGATGATCGCCGACATGGATGTGCTTGAGCGGGCGCTCGTGCGCGCGCAGAAGGCGGCGAAAAGCGGCGACGCGGCGCTGAAACGTAAAACGGAAGTACTGACTGCGCTGACGGAGCATGTTTCCAACGGCAGGCCGCTGAAAGAGATACTGGATGCCAATCCCGCCTATCATGACGAAATAAGGGAATATCAGCTTCTTACCGACAAACCCGTGCTCTATGTCGCCAACGTGGCCGAGGAAGACATAATTTCCGGCAACGCTCATGTGGAAGAAGTAAGGAAAGTCGCGGTGAAAGAAAATGCCAAGGTTATTTCCATCTGCGGAAAGATAGAGTGCGATATTCTGGAACTGGGAGATGATGAGGCGGGGGAATACCTTGCCGGGCTGGGGCTGAAAAGATCGGGGCTTGAAACTTTAATCCTCGAAGGGTATGATTTACTCGGGCTTGTCACCTTTTTCACCGCGGGTGAAAAGGAGGCGCGGGCCTGGACAATAGAGAAAAACACAACAGCCCAGAAGGCGGCCGGCAAGATCCATTCAGATATTGAAAGGGGATTTATCCGTGCCGAAGTTGTTTCGTACAAAGATTTCGCGGAGCTGAAATCGCTCACCGCCGCGAAAGAAAAAGGGAAAATGCGTCTTGAAGGGAAAGAGTATATCGTGCAGGACGGGGATATCATCTACTTCCGGCACAATGTTTAAACTCATTGTTTGCTGCCTTTTAGCTGTATTGATGTTTGCCGGCGCCGCAAATGCGCAAAATACCGGTGAAAACGGCGATATGGAGTTCGACGAGTCTACCTTCGATCCGGACGACCAGCCGGTGATACTGCCAAAAGGGGAGATGTTTGAAGAAGGCCCCGCCATAGCGGATGTTATAGAAGGGGTGGGAACAATAGTCTACGCCACGGTTCCCGTTTACACCACACCCGATAAAAAAAGCAAGATTATGCGTTACGCCATACCGGGAGAAAAGGTTACCATAACCGCAAATAACGAGGAGTGGTTTTGTGTGCGTATGTATAACGGCAAAGAGGGGTTTGTGGAGAAACGCAACGTTAAAACCATGAAAGTTTTCTATGACGAGAGCGTCACCTCGAACTATATGGATAAGCGTTTGAACGTTGAGCTTCACGATCTGATAGACAAATTCAACGCCACCCTGAACGACTCCGTATACGTCCGTAAATTCCAGATAATCCCGAGGCTGGCCATGGTCACCAGCGCCAAAAGAAACAATATAATAACGGTTACTCTGGAATACAGTGCTGTGGATATCAACGGGACGGTTATTCCTTCCATGCAGACCAATGCCCTGAGTGCTAAAATGAGGGATTTTATAGAACTTTTTTTTATGAAGATGCTGCCCTCCAAAGCAACGGAATATCAGATAATCATACGCAAGCCGGTTTTTTCGTCCACGGGGCAGGTATTAAACACGCAGGGCGAGTATGCTGATATAAAGGTAGTGCACAACGATGTGCCGGTGAATGAGTTGAAGAGGCAGCATGGGAAGGTGTTGGGCGTGGCGAAGTGCAGCATGCCCATGGAGCAGCTTTTTTTAAAATTCCCGAATTAATGGAAAACGGAGATATACAAATGAGCGAATTTACACATTTTGACGAAGAAGGGAAGAGCAGGATGGTCGACGTTACGGCGAAAAACCCCACCGAACGTACGGCGTGGGCCTCCGGGACTGTCACCATGGAAGTAAGCACCCTGAAAAGGATAATGGATAAAGAGATCACCAAGGGGAATGTGTTTGAAGTCGCCCGCATAGCCGGAATAATGGCCGCAAAACGCACCCATGAGCTTATCCCCCTGTGCCACCCTCTCGCGTTGACGGCGGTGGAGGTAGATTTCACCACCGACGCGGAGAAAGGGGAGGTTGCCGTCGACGCGCGGGTGCGCCTCACCGGCAGAACCGGCGTGGAGATGGAGGCGCTGACGGCGGTCAGTGTGGCCTGTCTGACGATTTACGACATGTGCAAGGCTGTGGATAAAGCCATGGTCTTCGGCAATATAAGGCTGATTGAAAAAACCGGCGGCAAAAGCGGTACTTACCGCAGAAAAGGCGAATAATCATTATAATAAGAGGCGAATATGAAAACTGTTGACGGTAAAACTCTCGATACTCTCATTTCAGACCTCAGGGATGCCGTTATAGAAACCGGGTTTGAGAGGGTTGTGCTGGGGCTGTCCGGCGGTATAGATTCTGCGGTGTCCGCGGCGCTGGCTGTTCGCGCATTTGGCAAAGCAAACGTTTTCGCCTTCTTTCTGCCATATAAGGATACCGATCCGCAGAGCTTTGTTGACGCGGAAATGGCGGCGAATACCCTGGGCGTGAATCTGGAAACCGTTAATATAACCGCGATGGCAAATCAATACACCGGTATGTTTTCATGGGTTTCGCCGATACGGCTGGGGAACCTGCTTTCCAGGCTCCGCATGGTTGTGTTGTTCGACCGCAGCGCCATCCATAACGGGTTGGTGCTGGGTACCGGCAATAAAACCGAGATTCTGCTGGGATATATGACCTGGTTCGGAGACAGCGCCTGTTCGGTAAATCCGCTGGGCGATCTGTATAAAACGCAGGTGCGCGAAGCCGCCAGACTGCTTGATATTCCGGAACGGATTATAACAAAGGCACCTTCGGCGGATCATCACGCCGGGCAGACTGACGAGTGCGACCTGGGTTACTGTTACGAAGATATAGACAGGCTCCTGTTCGGGCTTGTGGAGAAGGAGAATACGGAAGATGAGCTCATAGAGTCGGGTTTTAAAGACTCGTTCGTACATGATATGATCCTGAGGATCGAAACGAACCGCTACAAGAGGAGGGTGCCTAGGACAATCGGCATCGGGCAGAAAAATATTTAATTTTATATAAAGGTGGCAAATGAGTTATTCCGAGTATTTCAACAAGAAGATCGTAGGGGAGGCGCTGACATTTGACGACGTGCTGGTGGTTCCCGCCAAAAGCACTGTGCTTCCGGGGAATGTATCAACCA
>JAVBTI010000101.1:0-20551 GCA_031556255.1 Deferribacterales bacterium
CACAAACCGGGTGTGAGCGAATTCCGCTACTGGTCCGATGCGGAAGGGATGACGGAGGTGGCGATCTCCGGCGATTTCAACATGGCGCCCTTCGTGGACGGGGCCTTTAAATCAGCCCTGGCGAAGATGCACCGGGACGACTACGCAAAAAGCCATACAAAATACGGCTTCGGGCCTTTCCGGGAGGCACTGGTGGCGCACCTCGCCGGGATGGGGATCAAAACCCGCCCGCAGAACATTCTGGTCTGCCCCAGTCTGATTCAGACCCTTTACCCCATCTACGAATCGCTTATGACAAGCGGTTCCAACTTCATATATGAAAAATCGAACCTGATCCTGGCCATATCCAACATACATTCGATCGGGATGAATATGATCCCTGTAACCCTTGACGAGCACGGCATCTCCGCTGAGGAACTCGAAAAAAAGCTCCTTGTACATAAAAACGCCGTGCTGCACGTTGACCCCACCGACCACGCACCCACCGGCATCGTGATGAGCAAGAAAAGGAAAGAAGAGATCATGGAGATCACCAACAGGCACAGGGTGCCCATCCTGGAGATAGACCATTTCCGCGACGCCTGGCATGAAACCCCTTTCCCGCCGCCGCTCAAGGCGATGGATACCTGCGGAAACGTGATCTACACAGGCTCTTTCCTGCGATGCTACCCCTTTGACTTCCAGATGTCGTGGCTTGTGGCGGACACGGGAATTGTGGAGCACCTGAGCGACGTGTTCGTGCAAAACGGCATCAAGGTGAACTTTCTGATGCAGATAGCGGCGGATGAGATGTTCCGGAGCGGCGCATATTACGGGATGATGGAGGCGCTGCGGGCTTTTATCCGCGAACGGCGGACGAGGGGGCTTGCGCTCTGTGAAAAATATCTGAAAAAAGCGGGAGGGCTGTGGAATGAAAAACATTGCGGCTTCCACTTCTGGCTTGAATTCCCGAAGGCCAATATAAAAAAGGTGTTCAGCAGGAATATGTCCAACAGCTTTTATCCGGGGTACTTTTTCGATAAGTCGGACACCACCCATATTATGCTGTGCCCGGCGTCGCTCAGGGAAGAGATGCTGGAGCCGGCCATCAGGGAGATTGCTGAACTGGTGAAGGCGGAGTAAATGTTGATTGGATTAAAGCGCGGGATCTGCATAAACGTGAAATCGGCGCATCGCGTTGTTGTTTCCTCGGGGCCAATCCTCACATACCAGTAAGTATGCTGCGGTCGTCCCCTCGGAAGCCGCCTGGCGCCGCGTAGACACAGGCTCGTAACGCGGTGCGGGTTTCCCACACTAGGACATATTCAGTGCAAAACAGCGGAAGCGTAATTTTGCCTGAAGCTGCACGAGCAATTGCCCGAGAGGGCAATGCCTGCGGAGTATTAAGAGCCGCACATAGTGTATTCATATTTATACAACATCTAAAATTAAAATGCTCTAAGGGGAGAGTTGGAGAGAGGGGTACATTATACTCATTCTAAAACGCCCTGTTTTGCAGGGCGTTTTAGTCTACCAATAACTTTATGATTTATTTTATCAGCTCTTCCGCTATCTGCACCGCGTTTGTCGCCGCGCCCTTGCGCAACTGGTCGCCGGAGACCCAGAAACTGAGGCTGTTTTCCGCAGATATGTCCTTACGGATCCTTCCCACATAGCACAGATCCTGCCCGGCGGCGAAAAGCGGCATCGGGTAGACCTTATTGGCAGGATCGTCCACCACCCTGACCCCCGGCGCGCCCGCGAGCAGCTCCCTCGCTTTTTCCGGCGATATGGGGCGCTCCGTCTCTATCATTACCGCTTCGGAGTGCGCGGAAAGCACAGGCACACGCACACAGGTGGCTGAAACTTTTATATCGCTGTCCCCCATGATTTTACGGGTTTCATTGAACATTTTCATCTCTTCTTTAGTATATCCGTTGTCCGTGAACGCGTCCACGTGCGGGATCAGATTGAAAAGGATCTGGTGGGCGAAGCAGGATACGGTGATATCTTTCCCCTCCACCCAGGCTCTGGTCTGGTTTACAAGCTCCTGCATGCCGGACGCGCCCGCGCCTGAGGTGGACTGGTATGACGACACCACCACCCGCCTGATCTTCGCGTAATCGTGCAGCGGTTTCAGAGGGACGATCATGATGATGGTCGTGCAGTTCGGGTTTGCGATGATCCCCTTGTGTTTATGCACGTCCCCCGCGTTTACCTCGGGCACCACCAGCGGAACGTCAGGGTCCATGCGGAACGCGGATGAATTATCCACCACAACGGCACCGGCCTTTACCGCGGACGGGGCGAACTCTTTGGAGCGGTCGCCCCCTGCTGAAAACAGCGCTATATCAACCCCTTTGAAGCTGTCGTGGGTGAGCTCCCGCACGGCGTACTCTTTCCCTTTGAACTTTATCTTTTTGCCCGCGGAGCGGGAAGAGGCCAGAGGAATAAGGTCGGCCACGGGAAAGTTTCTTTCTTCCAGTATCCGCAGGAATGTTTCGCCCACCGCGCCGGTCACCCCCGCGATAGCAACATTATAGGCGTTTTTTTTCTGAAGCTGGCTCATGAAAATACCTCCGCAAATACTGATGGATAATAATAGAACCACCAGTTTAATAATGTCAACTGATTTTATGCCCCAAACCTTTTTTATAGGAGGGAAAGTTTCTGTTTAAATCGCCGCGGATATTATCTATAATCACCAAATGACACGATTACTCCGTCTGCTTTTTATACTCGCCGCCCTGTCGGCGGCCGCCTGCGCCGGGCCGTCTTTTGACGAGGCCGCCTGGGCGGAGAAGGTAGATAATGAAGAGAGTTATAAGCTTTACGCCGCCCACATAAATGACAAAGGGCGTTTTTTCAACCCCTGGCTGGCGCCGGAAGAGGATAACGCCACATTTATGGAGAGATTCCTGCGGCTGCGCTTTTCAAAAGACGAAGACCACGACCGGTTTCAGGAAGAGCTGTATCATAAGGTGGATAACGATTACAGCTATCTGAAAGACGGCGGGGAGAGTATCTCCTTTGTCGGGCACGCCACCTTCATCATACAGACCGGCAGCACAACTATTCTCACAGATCCCTTTCTGTCAAGCAGGGCGTTGATAATGAAAAAAGAAGTGCTGGTGGATTTTGACCCGGACATGCTGCCGCCAGGGTGCGTGGTGCTGATAAGCCACAACCATTACGACCATCTTGATAAAGACACTGTGGTTGAGCTGATAAAGAGAGACGCGGTCTTTGTGGTGCCGCTTAAACTGAAGGATTTTTTCACCGGCCTGGGCGCGGAAAACGTGCACGAGCTCGACTGGTGGGAATCGGTGATGATAAAGGGCGTCAACTACACATTTTTGCCTTCACAGCACTGGTCGCGGCGTATCGGGCAAAGCGCCGACACCACCCTGTGGGGCGGATATATGATTGAGGCGGGCAAAACTATCTATTTCTCCGGCGACACAGGCTATTTTGTGGGTTTTAAAGAGTTCGGAAAGATGTACGGCATAGATTATGCCCTTGTGGGCGCCGGCGCCTACACCCCCCGGTGGTTTATGCATTACATGCACCAGAACGTTGCGGAGTTTATAAAAGCCGGGGAGGATCTAAAGGCGGCGAAAGTGATTCCTTTTCATTTCGGCGTCATACATCTGGGGAAAGAGTCGATCTATTACCCCCTCTATGAAATAGACAGGTATCTTAAATCCCACCCGGAAGATTCCGGAAGGATAACCCCGCTCAGAGTCGGCGAATATATAATGATAGATTAATTTTCAATAATTTTTACCATTGACACTTCAAAAAAAAATAGTTACCGTACTGTCTGGACTTTCATCTGAAATGTATCAGCAGCTTTTGCATGTTTCAGCTCCTGTACTTTAAAGGCGCATGAATATAAATTATTTGTTTTTTTATTCGTAAATATTTGACTGGCGGCTGAAAAAAACAAGTAGTGTGTATTTCAGAAGGTTTTTGGACAGAAGGCCGGAGGTGAACCATGTTTAAAACGAGGAAATTGAACCTTGAATTAACCGCTCAGTGCGGAGATTTGATTGAAGAGCTCAGACTGCTCAGGCTCGGCTTTGACGCGATCGATACCGCAATGATTATTATCAAAGCCGGTGATGAAGAGTTATACCGAAGCCCGGGCGCCGCGGAAATTGATGCCGGCAAACTTACGGCGGACAGCGGTCTGTTTTTCACCGGTAAAAAAGAATATTCCTACATCGTAAAAAGAAGAGAAAACGTCACCATTACGGCAGTCCGCGAACACGTAGACACCTGCGATCCGCTTAAAGACATTCTTGCCGGTCATTATGAAAGCAATAATAAATTTCTTCTCGAGTTTCAAACTATCATGGCCTACATGCAGACCGTTTTGGAGCATTTGAAATCCCTGGCTAACGGAACGGTCAAAAGCGCCACCGACGGCGCGTCCACCATCCAGCAGGCTCTGGATGAAATTGCGGCGCTGAACACGGTTACCTCCCAAACCGTCCAAAAATCCGAACTTATGGCCAAAATGGGCGAAGAGATAGAAGAGGTCACCGGCGTCATAAGCGACATCGCCGGGCAGACCAACCTTCTGGCGCTGAACGCCTCCATTGAGGCGGCCCGGGTGGGCGAGGCCGGGAAAGGTTTCGCGGTGGTGGCCGAAGAGGTGCGAAAACTCGCAAACAAGACGGAAAACGCAACCACCGATATCGGAAAAGTCGTGGATACGATACATGAGCAATCCGAAGGGGTCAAAGACGACATGGAAAGCATATCCGACCTGGTGGGCAACCTCAACGGCCAGTCCCGGGGGATTAATGAAATGTTCGCCAACGTCAACGCCTGCGCTCTGGATACCTCCACGGCCACTGAAAAGATATCCAACAGGCTGTTTTGCAACCTGGCAAAGCTTGACCATATTATATTTATTAATAAGCTGTACGATTATATAGATTCCCGCGGCGAGATGGAGTACGCGCCCGCCGACCATCATAACTGCCGCCTCGGGAAATGGTACGACACCGGCGTGGGCAGGCAGGAGTACAGCGCTATGCCGTCGTTTAAGAAGCTCGAACAGCCCCACAAGATCGTGCACTCATACGCGGTGGAACTGGCCAATTTCGGCCTGAAAGGCAGAGAGATGGACAGGGAAACATGCTCGTACATCAAGATGAAGATGCTTGAGATAAGGAAAGCTTCGGAGTCGATATTCGCAATTATGGAGAGCCTCATAGCCGAAAAAGACGCTGATATCGAGAAAAGGGCGCAGACCGCCGGACCGTGCAGAGCCGCCATTGAAGCGGCGGAAGGGAAGGCGTCCCGGGCCGGCTGAAGTGCCGCCGGGTCTGCCGGCCTCAGGAGGGCGGCGTACGAAACCTTGAGTACCAGCCGTCCCCGGTTTCTTTTTTGCCGGATATCAGCCTGATATCGTTCAGCAGCGGTGTTATCATGATGTCGCTGCGTTTTATATGGTTCATCATGCGTTCCGGGCCGTTTTCCGCGAACTGTTCAGGCTCCGTGACCGCGCTTACAAGCAACAGCCCCATCCAATACAGCTCCTCGATGTGAGCAAACCATTCCTCAATACTGTTTTCATTTCCGGGACGCATGGCGGAGATCTTTGCCATTATGCCGTCCATAACACCGGTCACGGCATCCGGCAGGCTGTGGAAGTATTTCACCGGGGCGCCGGAGCCGAACTCGCACTCCCGGGCGAACCGGAGCATCACAAGCCCCGCTTCCGGCAGTTTTCCTGTGCTGAATACAGGCGAAACTATTAAACGCAGAAGCTCCAGCCACACCATCCTTGTGCCCGCGCCGTGCCATACATTGGGGTAGGGGTATTCGAACTCCGCCACATCCCACGCGGCGTTTCCGGCTTTTTTCCAGACTTTCGTGCCCCGGTACGGATTAAGTATGAATATATTGGGCTGCACCACGGTTTTGCCCTCCGCCGCGCCGACGAAATAAGCTATTTCGTTGATCAGCATGTCCGCCTCTTCTTCCGTTTCATACGGCGAGGCAATATAGCCGATATAAAGCTCCCTGGCGGCGGGCTGTGTGTTCATCCCGCGTATGAACCCGGCGAGCGTTTCCCGCTCCCTGTCCAGCTCCTCCGTGGCGCGCAGCCTGCCGTGCAGCCGCCTGCCTATGAAACTGTCGGCGGAAATGCGGTCTCTGCCGATAAATATAGTGGCTATGTTGTACCTGAGCACGAGTTCTTCAAACCCGGCGTCAAAATCGTGGGGGTCGGCAAGCACTGTGTAACGGATGTTTTTACATGCGGCGGAAATCTTTTTCAGCGTGCCCGCTGTTTCCTTTCTGTTTGTGTCCAGAAAAGGGCTTGAATCCATGATGGCTATATTAACGGGCTTACCGTTCACGGATTGCAGGTAGAGGCAGCTTTCCGCAACCATATTTTCGGTGATTTCGCGGCTTTGCGGCGCCGGGTTGTTCATGTGCACCGTGCAGTATTCGCAGCCGTTGCCGCACCTGTCGCTGAAAATAGCTGTGACTTCTCCGCCGTTTTCGGTCATGAACATCACGGGGACGGCGGCTTTGCTGAACCTGCCGTGAGGAAGACGGCTGCTTCCCCGCCAGTGGAGCCCGGAACCGGGCATGATGCCGTTTATGCGGATGCCTCCGGCGGTTTTGGCGGCGGACGTGCGCTTTTCCCTGATATTCTTCATAAACTCAAGGAAAGGATCCGCGCCGCCGATGAGTACCATGTCGAAGATATCTTCATCCAGCGCTTTCCGCATATTGTCGCGGCTGTTGAAGTGCGCCCCGCCGCCGATTATGATTGCGTCCCGGTATTTTGCGCGGATTTGCGAAGAGTACCGCACCGCGGAGGTGAACGAGTTACTCCAGCATGATATGCCAAAGACCGGAGCGGTATGCGCGGAAAGGAAACACTCAAACTGCCCGGCCGCGTTGGAAATATCGGCTTCATATCCGTCGGAGGGAAAGAAGGCGATATCTTTTGCCCCCTCCCGCTCCAGCCAGAACGAGATAGTGGCAAGCGGAATTGTGCTTTCCGCCGTGTGGAACCGCCCCTGTTCCCCGGAGGTGGCTATCAGTATCAGTTCGTGACGCACGGGGCTATTCATGTTCGTACCCTTTTTGGGATATATCCGTGCCGTCCATGAAACATCCGCTCCCCTCACTCACTTTGCCTATGGGAAATAATGTTTTATCATATTTAACAACCGTCCGCGGCGACGCGGTGAACAGAAGCGCATACTCCTCGCCGGATGAAAGAGTGTATTCGTAAAGCTCATCCCTTGAAAGGGGGAGTTCCGGCAGGGGCAGTGCCGCTTTGTCCACGGTGACGCGCACCCCGCTTGACTCCGCGATATGGGAAAGATCCCGCCCCAGCCCGTCGGATATGTCTATGCAGGAGGTTATGCCCTTTGTCCGTCCCAAAAGCTCACCCAGCTCCCTTTCCGGGGACCTGTCCATATCCGCCGGCGGATGGTTTTTCAGGATTCCCAGCCTCCGCCGCAGTTCATACTGCGCGCCCCCCACCGGCCTTGACAGATACACCGTGTCGCCGGGTTTGGCGCCGCCGCGGGTGAGAAGGTATTTATTTTTCAGCCCTATGATTGTAAGGCTCAGGAACAGTCCCTGTTTGGAGGCGGAGCTGTCTCCGCCGATAAGGCTCACGCCGTACTTTTGCGCCGCTCCGGCAACGGCCCCGGCCAGCTCTTTTTTATCAGTCCCTTTTGGGATGGCGAGCCCGAGAAGTGCCCGGTATTTGCCGTCTACCCCACCCATAGCCGCTATGTCGCTGATGTTGGAGGCAAACAGCCGGCCGGCCACATCGAAAATGCTCTCTGACGGAGTGAAATGAACCCCTTCCACCATAAGATCTTTGGCAATAAGCAGATCTCCCGCCACGGCGGCGTCGTCGCCTATCCCGGCAGGGGAGGGGGGGGAGTGTTTTTTTAATAATTCAATAAATTCGAACTCTTTCATGACATTACTATCTCGTCCGCCAGCCTGCGCAGGGCAAGGGCGGCATCGTAGGGTGTTTCCGAGCGGCACAGGGCGGAAGACACCGCAAACCCGGCCAGCCCGCACCCTTTCAGCGCCGCGATGTTGTCCGCGGCGATTCCGCCTATCGCTACGGCGGGCATGTCAAGGCGGGCGGTTATATTCTTAATCCCTTCGGGGCCGATAACCGGACGGAGATTGGTTTTCGTCGCGGTGAAAAAGGCAGGCCCCGCACCCGCGTAGTCCGCGCGGGCGGTGTTCGCCGTGACGCAGTCGTCATCATTGTTGCAGGATACGCCCACCAGCAGCTCCGGGAAATGCGCTTTCACCGCTGCGGGGGGCAGGTCGTCGGGCCCGAGGTGAACGCCGTGCGCCCCCACGGCGCGGGCGATATCGGCGTTGTTGTTTATTATGAAAAGGATATCTTTTTTGGCTGTCAGAGTTTTTATGTATCCGGCGGTGTTGTAACGGCCGAGACCGGTGGCGCTTTTATCCCGCAGTTGTATGGCGGTCACGCCTCCCTCCACCGCCTGCGCGATAAAATCGCCCAGCGGCAGGCGCAGGGTCGGGGTTTCAAGAACCAGATAAAGTTTGAGATAAGGGCTGATATTCATCAAATCTCCGTAATTGTGGTATACCCCCTTTAGCAAAGGGACCCGTAACCCCTCTCTCCAACTCTCCCCCGCCTGGGGAGAGGAGCGCGATATAAGTTGCGGGTTGCATCATAACGCGCGGGAGATCGGCTCATCAGGCGGGATGCAATGCGAAGATATTTTTGAGGGGACAACCGCAGCATACTTCCTGGTATGTGAGGATTGTACCCGAAAAAATAGCACAGCAGGACGCCCGCATCACGAGCCGGGCTGATCCCGCTCCTTACTCAATGTCCAAATAAAAGCGTACCAGCTCTTCTCCGCCCGCGTCCACCGTCACCGGATATGTCCTCCCCTTCCCGTCCGAGGAGTAGCGGGTGATCATATCCCCCGGATTGACTGTGAAAAGATATCCCCTGTCGTCGCCGTCGTTGGCGGTTACGCCGGGAGGCACCCAGCCGCGCAGGTTCACTGGCAGGCCGGTATCTTTTCCGTTATGTTCCAGCCGTAAAATTATAAGGCGGCTGCCGGTTTTGACGGCCAGCGATTCGTCCGGGCCAACCGGCGTTTCCTTCCCGTCCACGGTCAGATGGAAAGTGTAGTCTTTCGGTGGCTCAGACGTTACAGTGTCGGGTTTCTCCACCTGGAGCACGATTTCGGCAAACTTCGCGTTCTCTTTGCGGAATACGATTTTGGTGGAGTATGTGATGGTCAGTTCCCGCTGGAGGTCGTTCAGGTTGCCGAAGCCGAGGATATCGCAGGAGATGCCCCGCTCATAGTTGGATTCAATATGCCTGACGGAAACTATATCGTTTTTCCTGATTTTTATGACATCGCCGTCTTTCGCGGTGAGCGACTCCCCGTTGACCGTAAGGAGGGCGTGGTCAAGCACGGCGGGAGCGACGTATATGGGCGGATTTTCGGGAATGATGTCCATGAGCTTCATGAATTCGTTCACGGCGTAATTGTGGTAAAGCACTTTCAGCTCAAGGGAATTGATGTTTTTAGACGATTCCACGCCGAAGGCCGGTATGCAGTGGTTGCGCAGCGCATACCAGGTGGCGGTTTTCTGCATATCCTTGAACTGTGAGGTGGCGGCGCCCGTTTCAGTGTTGAAATAGGCCAGGCGGTGGTCCTCATTGGTTATACGGGCGTTGATGTTGTCCAGGACGGTGGTGGCCATCCCTTTCAGATCCAGCGTTTTGTTGTCGCACCTGTATTCGTCCGCGTCCACGATGATCGACTGGCCGAACCGCTTGGGGTTGCGCTGATCGCTGATATGTACCGGGTGATGGAAGCCCCAGCCGTCGTGCAGGTTCAGGAACATGTCCGCCTGCCGCATGAGCGACATGATTACTTTGACCACCTGCTGGTCCATGCCGGTGTTGGTGCTGTTGTCGATGAAAAGGCGGTTCATGTCGCCGTTTATGCCGCGGTTGAACAGGATTATGGATTTCAGGTTGGCGCGGGGGATGACGATCAGGTTCCCCTGTTCAAGCTGGAAACGGGCGTAAAGGTCGGCGGAGAGGAATCCTCCCGGTTCGTCCCCCTGGATTCCCCCGAGGACAAAGAGCGTGTTGCCGTCCCGCCTGCCATAAACCTTGTATACGTGGAGCTCATAGTCACTGCCTTCGAAATATGCCTCATGTTCCGTGTACGGGCGCGCGGGAGCGGCGTATATCGCCGCCGTCAGTATGAGAACAAGGGCGAAAGCTCTTAAAACATGCTTTATCAATGTGCGCTCCATTCTTCGGACTCAATTTTATAACTGCCGGGGCAGCCGGCGATGGCGAGCCTCTTTACACCACTGTCAGAGAGGCTGTCTGAAGTGTAATCCTGTAAAAATGTTATCTGGATGCGGTCTCCGCCCTGCATTTCCCAGCGGACATTTTTGATGCCGACGCTGATATTTTCAGTTTTTTCAAAGACCGATTCTTTGGTTTCCCGCCATTTGTCCAGCCCTTTGAACCGGCTGCCGTAGTATGACATATATTTGTCGATATCTTTCGACTCCCAGGCGGCCTGCCATTCCGCCAGGAAGCTCTTTATGCGCGGCTCCAGATAGGGATACACGGCTTTGGAAGCGATCTCCTCGCTGATCACCTTGTAGGAACCGTTGTCGTTCTCCAGATAAAAGCGTTTGTTGCCGAAGGTGACAGTGTTCGGCGCGCAGTAGAACTGGTCGAAATCATACACCAGCGTGTGTGAATTCTGTTTGTAGATATTTATGTTCTCGATTTCTATAGATTTTTCGGGGTAGAGCGCCATTAACTGCTTTTTCTTTTCCAGATATGCTTTGGCGGTGGCGCCGGCGTAGCTGGAATATTCAGGATGGATGTGGCTTTGGAAAGTGTCGAAGTCGCCATAAGCCCATGCGCCGATGAAACTGTCAAGCTGGCCGAGCTGTTCTTTGCGGGAGGCGGCGTACTCCTCCCCGGTCATGAATGTGGCATTGTCTATGATGACCACGGGCATGCCAACGCCCATAACCGGCTTAATCCGCTCCAAGTCACCGTTCTGTACGCCAACACACCCTTCGGTCACAGGTTTTTGGCGCTCCGGGTCAAGCCCGTGCACCCATATGCCGGAACCGGTCTTTTTCCTGATTCTGTCGATGGGGTTGGGGTAATTGAGCGGATAGGCGCCTATGCCGTACCGGTAGGCGATCTCGCCCCACATCCTGCGCATGGTGGACTGGTCCATATAGGACACGGTGTAGTAGACGCCTTCGGGGGTGCGCTCGTCGCCGCGCAGCGCCTTGTTTCCGTCGTTGCGGCCCGTCAGCACCGAAAAATTGTCGACGACCTGCTGCGAATCTCCGTCAATCCTGAGCACATAGAGCATGTGCGGGATCTTCTCGACGACAAGCGTATAGTGCTCGTCCGCGCCGGAAGACATGACGTTGCCTATGAACGGCCGGTCATGGGAAAAAGCCGACGCCGGAGCATTCTCCGCGGCCGCCGCCTGCTCGGCGACGGTTTCGCCCGAAGCCGCCTCCGGCTGAACCTCATCCTCAGCATATACAAAACACGAAATAATCAAAGAAAATAGAACAAGTAAAAGTCTGCGCATTAAATTATATCACCGTTCGATGTTTTTTCCGTAAAGAAAATACCTGTCTGATTTATTTTATCCGCATACCCTGAAAAGCGGGTATGCGGCCGCTTGCTCCGTTTCGCCTGAGTGAATCAGGCTCAACTCCGCCGCGCTTCGACGCTCCTCACTGCGTTTCGTCGCGCGGCCGGCACCTTGTGCCTCGCCCCCACCGGCTCGCCCTGCTCACCGACTCCCCGCCGGGGAGTTACGCGTAATCATGTTTTTACCATTCGATATTTTTTCCGTAAAGAAAATACCTGTCGAGTTTATTTTTATAAGTATTATCAACGATTTTGACCATGCCCACCGGGATGAGGCCGTAATAAAATACACGTCCATCATATTCAGATGTGCGGGGAGTGTCAAATCCTTTCAGATACTCTTTTGCAACTTTATACCCGATTTCATTTTTCATCGCGGGGCGTATGTGCGCGCCGAACTCCCACGCCGCCTGGCTCGAAAGCTCCGCCGCCCGCCCATATGCCCTCGCGAACTGCATCCCCGTGCGGCGGAAATTCCCTTTCAGCGGCACGGGCGACTCCAGATACACTGTTTTGCCGACCGTATTCAGCACCGCCCCTTCGGGAAAATCAGTGAAATGTTCAGAGACGAACGCATCGTAATCAGAATATTTAGCTCCGCGGATTCCCGCAGCTTTATGATGCCGGAACGGCGCCGCGCCCCCAGCCTTTCTGAGCGCCGCCACAAAGAAGCCGTCGTAGGGTGTGAGATGTGGAAATATGCGTATAACCGCCCCGTCTATTTTTTCGTGCCCTGAAACTCCTTCGGAATATGGAGAGTTCAGGTTTATGATCTCAGCGTTTTCTCTGTTATCAAGCAGATGCTTAACAATGAACTCATTTTCCTCCGGTGAAAATGTGCAGGTGGAGTAGACAAGGGCGCCCCCAGGCCTCAGACAGTCAAAAGCGGCGAGAATAAGGCGTTTTTGCAGGTTTGCCATTTCACTGACATATTCCATAGACCAGCGTGCGCTGATCTTTTTATTGTGAAGTATCTGATTTTCATGGCTGCACGGCGCGTCCAGCAGCACACCGTCGAAGGTGTCCGCGTAATACCGCGGCAGAAGTGTTCCGTCCTGCTGTAAAGTCTTGACATTCCACGCCCCGCACTTTTCCAGGTTGAAATGCAGCGCCTTGAGCCGCGCGGGTGAGGGTTCGTTGGCGGTAATCAGCCCTTTCCTGCATACAAGGTCGCTCAGTGCGGCGGTTTTCCCGCCGGGGGCGGCGGCCATATCCAGTATAAGGGGGCTGTCAGGCATGAACTGGGCAAGAGTCTGCGCCGGCAGCACCGACGCCGGGTTCATTATATATATCCCCCCGGTCTGGAATGATATACTGTCCGGCAGGGCATCGCAGCCGTCCGTGATCATATAGGTGTGCGGTATGCCGGGGCAGTGTTCGAAAGCGCACAGCTCCCTGATTTCGTCAAGATAGGGAATGCTCCGGGAAGCTGTGACGCGGAACGCCCTTGCGCGGCGCTTGCCCAGGGCTTCGTAGAAGGCGCTCCAGTCCGGTATGAAGGGCCGCAAATGCTCCGAGAAAGCATCCATGCCTTACACCGCTTTCAGGAAGCTGGCCACAAGCTTTTTGAGACCGCTTTTTCTGAAAAGAACATCCACTTTCGCGCTGCCTCCGGAACCGCTAACCTGCATAACAATCCCCTCGCCGAAAATTTCATGGCTGACAAGCTGTCCCTTGCGGAACGAGCCGTCGGAGGGGGAGAAATATTCGCTGTTTACGGCCGGTTTAGCCGGAACTTCCACGGACGGGGCCGACAGTTCTTTCAGAAAACGGGACGGCCTCATGAGCTGCCTTTTCCCGTGAAGCATACGGGATACTGTATGGCTGAAATTCAGGTATACCTTGGCGCGAGTTACACCCACGTAGCAGAGGCGGCGTTCTTCCTCAAGATCGCCGTCATCCTCCTGCGAAGATAGCGGGAATACGCCTTCCTCCAACCCGGTGAGGAAAACCGACTCGAATTCCAACCCTTTGGCGGCGTGCATGCTCATCAGGCGCACGCTGTCCGTGACCGTTTCGTCACTGGAAGTGACAAGGGTGGCCGTGGAAAGGAAATCGGTGAGGGTTCCGTCCGGAGCGGCCTCCTCAAAGGCCAGCGCGGCGTTGTAAAGCTCATATATGTTTTCAGTGCGGGATTTGGCTTCTTCCGGCTCCTCCGACTGGATAAGGTGCTCTTTATAGCCGCTCTGCTCGATCACGGCGTTCACCTTTTCGCTGACCTTTGACAGCGTGTCAAGATGGTGCATAAGGTTGCGTACCATACTCAGCCCCGCAGCCTGCCGCGAAGGGAGGGTTGGGATCAGCACCTCTATGGCGGTTATCAGATCCATGTGGCGCTCAGTTGCAAAACTGATAACCCTTTCCGCCAGGGTATCGCCGACCCCCTTGGGCGGTGTTTTAGCGGCGCGGGCGAATGATACCTCGTCAAAACGGTTGTCATAGAGGCGCAGATAGCTCAGAACGTCCTTGATCTCCCGCCGCTGGTAGAAACCCACGCCGCCTACCACTTTGTAGGCTATTTTGCGGCGGTTGAGCGTGACCTCGAAGTTGCGGGACTGGGCGTTGGTGCGGTAAAGTATCGCTATTTCCGTGGCGGGAACCCCCTCTTTGAGGTATTTTTCGACAATGTCCGCCACCAGTTCCGCTTCGTAGCGCTCATCAAGGGCTTTATGCCCGGTGACAATCCCGGTGCGGGCTGAACAGGGTACTAAATCTTTTCCCCGCCTGGCGGAGTTGTTGCGTATCAGGCGGTTCGCCGCATCAAGAATCTCCGGCGCGCTCCGGTAGTTATTTACAAGCTTCACCTCTGTGACACCCCTGAAATGGGTGTCGAAATAGAGAATGTTCTCCACCTCTGCGCCGCGCCAGCCGTAGATGGACTGGTCGTCGTCCCCCACGACGCAGATGTTACCGCTTTCCCCGGCGAGTTCCCGCAGGAAGGCAAACTGAATTATGTTCGTGTCCTGGTATTCGTCCACCAGAATGTATTTGCACAGCTCCCTGTAATATTCAAGGACGTCCGGATGCTGCAAAAACAGGCGCAGACTGAGACTCAGCATGTCGTCGAAGTCGATCATATTCTGCCGGCGCAGTTCGCTCTCGTAGGCCTGGAAAACCTCCCCGAATCTGTGAGTGAACTCTTCCGGCAGGCGGTTTTCCACGTAAGCTATGGTGTTTTTATAGTTGCTGATGAGGTGCAGGTAGCTTTTCGGAGAGTATTTTTTGTGGTCTATCCCGCGCTCTTTGAGAATGTCCCGGATTACGGCGAGGCGGTCATCCTGGTCCACCACGGCGAAATGCGGCCCGGCGACGGTTTTCTCGCCGAAGCGGCGGAGGATATTCAGCCCCACACTGTGAAAGGTGCCCATCCAGACATTGCGCGCCGCCGCTCCCGCAAGCTGGGTGAGGCGGGATTTCATCTCCCCGGCGGCTTTGTTGGTGAAGGTCACGGCGAGGATGTTCCGGGGAGGCACGCCGCAGACCTGTATCAGATAGGCTATGCGGTAGGTTATAACGCGCGTTTTGCCCGCGCCCGCGCCCGCAAGGACGAGGAGGGGGCCTTCGGTATGCCGCACCGCCTCCGCCTGGCTTTCATTCAACTGGGACAGGATTTTGTCTTTTTGTTCCATATGGCAGGGTAAATATGGCATAAAGAGCGCTGTTGGTCAAGAGGGGAAGGTGTGCGCAGGCCGTCTAAAAAGTCCCTTTTTAGACGGAAGCTAACTTCGGCGAATGAGATCCGCCTCCGGTTATTTGGATGTCACTGCGGAAAAGCGTGGTTTTCCTTCGTGGCACCGACTGAATTTATCAAAAAATATCCTGCCCGCGCAAGTAAAAAAGTTAGGCCTCTATTTTTTGACGGTCTGTGTGCACATTCCGTGCGCGTTCAGACCGTCAGGCGGCATAATACGCCCTTCTTCTATTTTTTACTTTACTCTTTTCTGCGGACTGTTATAATCGCACAAACCAAAAAGCTTGTTTGAATATAAGCAAAGGGAGAGATTATGAATGAAAATGTTTCAGCACAGGAACCCGCCGGGCTTAAACGGGTTCTTTCTTTTTCCGATGTCATATCTTACGGTTTGTTGTATTTTGTACCGATAGCTCCCATGGCCGTTTTCGGCTTTATCTACAATGAGTCCCGGGGCATGGTCGCCCTTACATACCTTATAGTGGCGCTGGCCATGATTTTCAGCGCCATAAGCTACAGCGAAATGGCGCGGAGCATTCCGCTGTCCGGTTCGGTGTACTCCTATGTGAGCAAAGGCTTCAACCCTTTCATCGGTTTTGTGTCCGGCTGGGCCATCCTGCTGGATTATCTGCTGCTGCCGGCGGTGCTGGCCGTTTTCGGCGCCATCGCAATGGCGGAATATATCCCCTTTATCCCAAAAACCGCGTGGGCGCTGGGATTTGTTCTGATCCCGCTGGCTGTGAACATCCGGGGTATACAGATGAACGCCAGGCTGGGAAAGGTTCTTCTGATTATCCAGCTTGCAGTGCTTGCCGTATTCTGCGTTTTCGCGGTTTTCCGCATCGCCACCGTCGGCCTGCCGGCGGAGGCCTTTATCGCGCCGCTGTATAACGCCGGCGCCTTTTCCATGAGCGCGGTTTTCGGGGCCATGCTGCTGGCCGCGCTGAGCTTTATCGGCTTTGACTCCATATCCACCCTGAACGAAGAGACAATAGGCGGGGGCGAGACCGTGTCCAAAGCCACCATGGTGCTCCTGTTCGTCGTGACCTTTCTTTTTGTCCTGCAGGTCTATCTTGCGGCGGTATTCGTCCCCGTGGGCACCGAATTTACCGGGACGGAAGTAGAGACCGCGTTCTATAACATAAGTACGGGGATTGTGGGCAAATGGTTCCACGGCGTAATCCTGCTGACGAACGCCATCATAGCCATTCTCGCAAACGCGCTGGTCTCCCAGGCCACTTCAGCGAAAGTAATTTACAATATGGCCCGGGATAACAGGCTTCCCCGCGCAATGGCGAAGCTGAACAAGTTCAGCGCCCCTTATATATCCATTGTCGCTGTGGCCGCCGTGTCTTTCGCCATCGCCGTGTTTGGGCGCAACAACGCCGATTTCCTGGTTACGCTGGTCACTTTCGGCGCGCTGACGGGCTATATAATGCTCAACGTGACGGTAATCATTCATTTCCGGAGAAACCCGGCGAGATGTGTGTTTAAGCACCTTATTTCACCGCTCCTGGGTGTGGGGATACTGCTCTGCGCCCTGTTCAACGCCAGCCCCCGCGCCATACAGCTGGGCTGCGGCTGGATTGTGGCGGGGCTTGTTATCTCATACCTTTTGAAAAGAAAAAATAAACTGCACGAGATAAATCTCGACATCTGACGGAGGCCGCCATGGACTACCTGAACCTGCCCGCCGACAGGAGCGGATATGTTAAAATAAACGAGGGGGAGCTTTTTTACCGGCGCACCGGGCCGGGGAAGGGCACCCCCCTTCTGGCCGTGCACGGCGGGCCGGGGTTTCCGCATGAATACCTTCTGCCCCTCCTTGAACTGGCGGGGGACAGGGAGGTTATCTTCTACGATCAGCTTGACACCGGCAACTCCAAAGGGCGGGGTAACCCGCGTGACTGGACGCTGGAGCATTTCACCGGAGAGATAGACGCCCTGCGCAAGGCCCTCGGGTTGGATGAGGTTCACATACTGGCCAGCTCCTGGGGCTGCTCCATCGCCGTGAATTACGCGGCGGGGAAACCACGGGGGCTGAAATCACTTACCCTGTGCGGCGCCCTGGTCAACACGAAACGCTGGATCGACGACAACAACAAATACAGGGAGCAGCTCCCCCCCGGTATCCGCGCCGCGCTCGACAAATACGAGGCGGCCCGGGATTACACCAACCCGGAATATGTCAAAGCGGTGGATGTTTTTTACCACAGGCATCTGTGCCGTGCCGGGGTCTGGCCTGACTATCTTTTGCAGGCCTTCGCACGCTTCAACACCGACCTGTACAACTATATGTGGGGGCCGACGGAGTTCCTGTGCAACGGAACCCTGAAAAACCTCGATCTGGTGCCGAAGCTGCCGCTGATCGATGCTCCGGCGCTGTTCATCAGCGGAGAGTTCGACGAGGGTACGCCCGCCGCGTCGGCGGAATACGCGGCACATATGAAAAAAGCGGAGCAGGCGGTCATCAAAGACGCCTCCCACTGCCCGCATATTGAGAAAACGGATGAGTTCATCCGGATTGTGAGGGATTTCACGCGCAAAACCGACGCCTGAGGTAAGTAAAAATGCATTACCCCATATTGCAGGACGTGGCGATACTGTTCGCCTTCGCCACAATAGCCATAATAATCTGTTCGAAGCTCAGAATCCCCACCATCATGGGCTATCTCATAACCGGCCTCCTTGTGGGGCCGAACTGTTTCCGGCTTATCCACAACATGGGGAATATCAGCATTATGGCGGAAGTGGGGGTGGTGCTGCTGCTTTTCACCATCGGCCTTGAGTTTTCACTGAAACAGCTCATCGCCCTTAAGCGGATAGCCCTCCTGGGCGGCGCTTTGCAGGTGGTGCTGACCGTTATTGCGACCGCGGGGGTCTGTATCTACCTCAAAATTCCCGCCAATATCGCTGTTTTCGTAGGCATGCTGGTGAGCCTGTCCAGCACCGCCATAGTCCTGAAAATCCTCGCCGAACGCAACGAAATAGATACCCCCCACGGCAGGGCGACCACCGGCATACTTATTTTCCAGGATATAGCCGTCATCCCGATGATGCTGCTGGCGCCGATGCTGGTGGAAACCACGGACTCTTCATTTCTGCCGGTGCTTTTTACGCTGGGCAAAGTTGTTGTGAGTGTGGTGGTGCTGTTTGCGCTGGCGCGGGTCGTTGTGCCGCAGCTCCTGCGGCTTGTGGCGCAGACGGGGAGCAACGAGCTGTTTCTCCTTACCACCGTGCTGATATGCATGGGGGTAGCCTTCGCCACAAACAGGGCTGGGCTTTCTCTGGCTCTGGGGGCCTTCCTCGCCGGCATGGTGGTGAGCGAAAGCGGCTACGGATACCAGGCGCTGGGGAACATCACTCCGTTCAAAGACGTGTTCACCGGCTTTTTCTTCATATCGGTGGGGATGATGATAGTTCCGAGCACCTTTATCACCATGCCGCTGCAGATTTTCGCGGGCGCGCTCGCCGTCATCGTGATAAAATCGGTTGTCACCGGGGGTATAGTCAGCGTGCTGGGCTATCCGCTGCGCACGGCCACACTTACGGGCATAAGCCTGGCGCAGGTGGGGGAATTTTCATTCGTACTGGCGGGCGTGGGCACGTCAATGGGGCTTTTCGGCAATACGGAGAATATGATCTTTGTGGCTGTTTCAGTCCTCACCATGGCTGCCGGGCCCTACCTCATAAAGGCCGGACCGAAAATCGCCTCCGTCCTGGACGGCCTGCCCCTGCCCGGGATTCTGATACGGGGCTACAACAAACCCTCCGATATGGGAAAACATGAACCGAAGGACCATATAATCATAGTGGGATACGGGGTTGTGGGGCGCAATCTGGCCAGGGTGGCCAAACGGCTGGACATAGACTATGTCATAATCGAGATGAACCCCGTCACCGTTGAGCAGGAAAAGGCAAACGGTGAACATATCATATACGGCGACGCCTCCCGCGACACCATCATGGAACATGCCTATGTGAAAAGCGCAAGACTGGTGGTGATCACAATCCCTTCGAGCACCATAACCAAACGCATCGTTGAGCTGGCCCGGCGGGAAGCGCCCACCGTGGCTATAATCGCCCGCACAAGGTATGTCGCGGAGCTGGAGCCACTCCGGGAGCTCGGGGCCAACGATGTGGTCGTCGAGGAGTTCGAGGCCGCCGTGGGCGTGGTGGACAGGGCGATGAAGCGGTATTACGTCTCCGCCGAGGATCTTCTGCGCTATGAGGCGGAGATACGCGGTGTCCCGCAGGAGCTGACCGTGAGCGACTCCAGCCCGGCCAACATCAGCGCCCTGGCGGGGTTCGACCTTTCAAGCGCGGCGGTGGAATCGGTCACGGTGCCTGTAGGTTCGAATTTCAGCGGGAAAACACTGCGCCAGATAGATCTTGGTTTCCGCTACGGCCTGATACTTATAGCCATAAAAACCGGGCCGCTGGTTAAAGTGGCCCCCGGCGGGGAAGACAGGATCGCCGACCGGGACGAACTGCTGCTCATCGGCGAGCGGGAGAAGGTGGAGTTCTTCGCGCGCATGCTGAAATCGGGGGAAATGACGAAGCCCTGACAAACTCCCCGGTTTATTGCCCTCCGTGGGCATCAATATCTTTTAATATCACGATCAAAATCCGTTATTCATTACCCCGCCGGTCTTTTAATCAGAAATTTATTAGTTATGTAATAAACAATATTGACTTTTTCAAAAAAACAATCAAATTATTAGATAGCTAATAGCAATTAGCCGGACTGTCGAAAAAACCGGTTTTTATGGACAGTCCGGTCATCCGGTTTCTGTAAAAAGTGACTTTTTTGGACACCGGCTAATAACTATTAGCCTTAATAAAGGAGGACAGATACATGCCGAGAACGTCAGAGACCAAACAAAAGATATTTCTTGCAGCAGTGGATTGTTTTGCAGAGCACGGGTACAAAGCCTCCTCCATGCGGGATATCGCAAACCTTGTCGGAGTGAAGGCGTCGAGCATTTACAAGCACTTCAGCGCAAAAAGGGAGATCCTCGCGGAAATCCTGGACTATTACAGGCATCATTTCAATAAATACAGGGTTCCGCCCGCATCCGTGCTCAAAGCCGCCGAAAGCAAGCCGATGACGGAGGTCATTCCCATGCTCTTCTACACCTTCGGCACGGAAGACGAGTATA
>JAVBTI010000116.1:0-16303 GCA_031556255.1 Deferribacterales bacterium
ATAATCAAGCACAATGTTGGCAAACCATCGCGGGTCACCTATATCCAGCCTGGCTGCTTTGAGGAACTGTTCATCGGCGGGGTTCCAGTCATCCCTGTCCAGAAATTTTTCACCGGCTAAAACGGTAAGGTTCCCCCACGCATGGCAGAGAGGTACGGCCAGCCCCAGCCATAAAAAGGCGAACGCTAATATTCTCATACGTTCTCATCCAAAAGTATTTCGTCGTTATCAATGAGAGAACTGCGCAGTTCTTTGAATTTCATCACAAGCTTGGGCACTGTGAGTTTTTTCTTCTCATCCCCGCTTATATCGAGAATTACCGTGCCTTTGTCCATCATGATCAGCCTGTTGCCATACTCTATGGCCTGATGCATGTTATGCGTAACCATCATGGCGGTCATGGAATACTCTTCAATGAAACGTTTCGTCAGCGCCATAACCGCCTCGGCGTTTCCCGGGTCCAGAGCGGCGGTGTGCTCATCGAGGAGCAGCAGCGTGGGTCGTGATAAAACCGTTGTCAGCAGGGTCAGCGCCTGCCGCTGACCGCCGGACAGAAGGCCGACGCGGTCTTTCAGCCTGTCTTCCAGACCCATGTCAAGGCTTTTCAGCTCTTCCTTGAATTTCTGCCGGTTGGTGGAGTTCAGGCTCAGCCGCAGCCCGCGGAATCCTTTTTTGCCGCACAGCACCATATTCTGTTCTATGCTCATGTTGCCGGCGGTGCCCAAAAGCGGGTTCTGATAGATACGTCCGATTGTGCGGGCGCGCTTGTATTCCGGCTGCTTCGTAACGTCTTTGCCGCGAACGGTGAGCTTACCCATGGTCGGTATAAAAGTGCCCGAGATTACGTTAAACAGCGTGGTCTTCCCCGCGCCGTTGGAGCCTATTACTGTTATAAAATCGCCGTCGTTAATAGCCAGATTCAGGCTGCGCAGGGCGATATTCTCATTCACGGTGCCGGGGCTGAATATGTGGGTTATACCGTTAAGTGTTATCATAGCGTGTCCAACCCCTTCGGTTTTTTCTTGAATACGGAAAAACGGGTCAGCGCGAGACAGGCAATCAGCATGAGCCCGGTGATCAGCTTCAGATCGTTCGCCGTGAGGTGCAGCCTGTACCCCTCTATTCTGCCCAGATAGAGGACGGCCTTAAAAATCAGGCAGCCCACCAATACCCGGAGCGTCTGTATAAACATTGAGTTGCCACGCAGGACAAATTCGCCTATCATCACCGAAGCAAGGCCGGAAACTATAATCCCCTGCCCCAGGTTGATATCGCCAAAACCGAGATACATGGCCGCCAGACCTCCGCTCACCGCCACAAGGCCGTTTGCGAGGCTGACGCCAATCAGCTTCATGGCGCTGTCGTTTATGCCCAAAGTGACGACCATCCGGGGATTATCGCCCATTGAAATCATCGCCAGCCCCATATCCGTATGGAAAAACAGGTCCAGCATTATTTTTACAAGTATTACCACCACAAAGAAGAAGATAACCTCAGCCATCTGCGTGTTCATAAAACCGTCTGTGATACCGTTCAGCCATGTGATTACTGTTTCCTGGTTGAGAAGCGGGATATTCGACCTCCCGCCCAAAATTCGTATGTTAATGGAATAAAGCATGGTCAGGGTGAGGATCCCCGCCAGCAGGTTGTGTATTTTCAGCTTTATATGTATCATGGCGGTCACGCTTCCCGCCGCAAGCCCGCCGAAGAAGGCAACGCCGAGGGCGGTCACAAAGCTGTGCCCATTAACCACCATCGACGCAACAATGGCTGAACCCATCGGAAACGAGCCGTCCACCGTCATATCCGGAAAATCCAGTATGCGGAAGGTTATGAAAACCCCCAGCGCCATTATTCCGTAAATAAACCCTTCAACCAGTATTCCTTCAAGCATTGCTAAATCCTTTAATCAGCGATCTGCGCCCGTTCCGCGATATCTTCCGGTATTGTTATCCCCATCTTCGCGGCCACACTTTCATCTACGTACAGATCAAGTTCTGAAGGCAGGGTCATGTATTTTACCGGGATGCTTCCGGCCTTCTCGCCTTTTAATATGCGTGCCACAAGCTTTCCCGTCTCCCGGCCGGCGATGTAATAGTTGATACCGTAGGCGGCAAGGATACCGGTTCCCGCGTTGTCCTCAGGCACGGACGCCACAACCGGCACGTTATATTTCGCCGCCGTGGGCACAAGGCTCGGCAGCGACGCATAAACCACATTATCGGTGCTGGCATATATCAAATCGACCTTGGGCGCGATAACCTCCGTCGCCTGCTTTACTTCCGCGGTGTTGGTCACGGTGGTCGCCACCAGTTCTATGCCCATGCTGTCACAGACCGCTTTTGTCATGCCGTAAAGCACCACGGAGTTACTTTCCCCGGCATTGTATATGAACCCCAGTTTTTTTACATTTTTCAGCCTGGCTGCAAGCTCAATCTGTTCACGCACGGGGGTCATATCTGATACACCGGTTACGTTGGTGTTGTCCATATCTTTATTTTTTCTGAGGCCAGCGTCAATGGGATCGGTCACAGCGCTGAAAACCACCGGGGTGTCTTTCATATTTGTTGCGAGCGCCTGCGCCATGTTGGTGGCTATTCCCACCGCCACAAGCACCTTTTCAGTTTTGTATTTATTAGCTATGGATGCGGCGGTGCTGATCTCGCCGTTGGCGCTCTGGATGTCGTATTTCAGGTTGATATACCCCTGGACCTTGAGTTCGTCCATAACACCTCTTTCAACAGCGTCAAGAGCAGGGTGGGCGATGATTTTGGATATGCCGATTATCCCGGTGTACTCCTGGGGCGTAACTGGGGCCGGAGCGGCCGTTTTTTCCTTTTTGGTGCAGCCAAGCACAATCAGCATCGACGCGATAACAGGCAACATTAATTTATAAATCCTGGACATGATACAATCTCCGTATATTTACTTTATTCATCTGGTTATTCTTTTGTAAACAGGCCGAAGCCCTTCTGGGTTAACAATATTTTGGACGCTTAGCGTCCAAAAAAATAAAAACGGAAATAAGAAAAGAAGCGTGGAGAAGAATTGTCAGACGGGTATGGCAAGCCTCTGTAAAGAGGTCTCTCTGCGTTTCGTAATTTTTTTTTCGAACACACGGCTTGCTCTGTCATGGCGTAAAAATAGAACATAACAGCCTGTTCGTCAAGTTTTTTTTGCCTGGCAGGACGAAAAAAGAAAACGGCGGGTCAAAACCCGCCACCAGACTGTAGATAAAATCACCTTTTTCGTCATTGCGGGCCTGACCCGCAATCCAGGAAACTATTATCTATACTGGATTCCCGCTCGGAGGCCGGAAGACAAGAGAGGAAAAAACCGACTTTATTGACAGTCCGGCGGCGGACTGAATATCCGCCGCCTTGCGGTATTACTTATTGAACTCAATCTTCTCCGCTATCTGCTGCAGCACGCTGAACCTGCGTTTAACATCTTTATCGGCCTCTTCAAGCAGCTTTTCATAACGTTCAGGCGAGGCCTTTTTCGTGATGCGGAAACGGTTTTCCCCGTCCATAAATTCTGAAAGAGAACCGGAGATAGCTTTGCTGTCCATCTGGAGCGGATTTTTCCCCTCATCCATAAGGCGCGGATCGAAGCGGTAGAGCGGCCAGTAGCCCGCCTGAATCGCCTTTTTATGCTCACCCACTGCTTTGGACATATCTATCCCGTGCGCTATACAGTGGCTGTAAGCTATTATAAGCGACGGCCCGTTAAACGCTTCAGCTTCTGTGAAAGCTTTTATGCACTGCACGGCGTTGAAAAGCGACACGTGGGCCACATACACCCTCCCGTAGGTCATGGCAATCATTCCCAGATCTTTTTTCTCCAGCGTTTTTCCGCTGGATGCGAACTTGGCGTTGGCCGCCATAGGCGTGGATTTGGATGACTGCCCGCCGGTGTTGGAGTACACCTCGGTATCCAGCACGAGTATGTTGATGTTCGCACCGCTGGCGATAACATGGTCCAGACCGCCGTAACCTATGTCGTAAGCCCACCCGTCGCCGCCGACTATCCATACGGATTTTTTCACAAGCTGATCCGCCACCGCAATGAAGTTTTCGGCTTCCGGTGTGCCAAGCCCGGCGGCGGCTTCTTTCAGCGCCTCCACGTTTTTCCTGTGCGCCTCAACCTCCGTCTGCCCTTTAGGCGCGGCGTTCATAACGGAGTCTACAAGGTCTTTATCAAGCTGGGGCGATATTTTCACCAGTAACTCCTTTGCGAATCCAGCCTGCTGCTCCGCCGCGAGGCTCATGCCGAAGCCGAACTCCGCGTTGTCTTCGAACAGGGAGTTCGACCAGGCCGGGCCGCGGCCGTCGGCGCGGGTGCAGTAAGGCGTTGTCGGCAGGTTGCCGCCGTAGATGGATGAACAGCCGGTGGCGTTGGCAATAATAGCCCTGTCGCCGAAAAGCTGCGTCATAAGTTTTATATACGGCGTCTCGCCGCAGCCCGCGCAGGCGCCGGAAAATTCGAAATGATGCGGAGCAAGCTGAACGCCCTTAAGAGTGGTCTTGCTGTATTTGTCCACGGGCAGTTCCGGAATTGCGCTGAAAAATTCAAAATTCGCGGCTTCCTGCGCCCTCAAAGGCGGCTGAGGCTGCATATTGATAGCCTTTTTCGAAGGGTCTTCCTTATTCACCACAGGGCAGTTGAACACACAGGCCCCGCAGCCGGTGCAGTCCTCGGGGGCGACCTGTACAGTGGCCTTCATGCCGGTAAATTCTTTGCCTTTCGCGTCGGCGCTCTTAAACGCTGCGGGCGCATTTTGCAGTATATCGCCGTCGTATACTTTCAGCCGGATGGTGGCGTGAGGGCAGACGAACGAACACATGGCGCACTGGGTGCAGATCTTCTCATCCCACACCGGGATATTTATGGCGATATTCCGCTTTTCGTAACGGGCGGTGGAAACCGGCCATGTGCCGTCCATCGGCATCTGTGAAACTTTGACCTTGTCGCCTTCGTTCGCCACGAGCATGCCTATCGTGTTGCAGACAAACTCCGGCGCTTCTTTCGCCATGGTGCAATGGTTTCTTATAACAAACGGCACCTGCTTCACATCTTCCGCCGTGTTCGCTTTTTCCGCGAAACCGGGGTACTTCACAAGCTCAACTTCGTCAAAGCCCTGCTGCATAGCTTTTATATTCATCTCGACGGTTTTATCGCCGTATCTGCCGTAGGTTTTTTTGATGGCCCTGGAGATGGCGTTTTGGGCGGCTTCAATATCAATAATACCGCTTATTTTAAAGAAGGCCGCCTGAAGAACCATATTCACACGGGAGCCCAGTCCCAGTTTTTCCGCGATATCCACGGCGTCTATCACATAGAAACGTGCCTCAGCCGCGGTGATTTGCTTTTTAACATATTCAGGGATCCTGTCCCATACTTCATTCGCTCCGTACTGGCTGTTCAAAAGAAAAGTACCGCCCTTTTTGAGGGAACCCAGTATATTAAAATACTCAAGGAAGCTGAAGTTATGGCAGCCGATGAAGTCCGCCTTCTGCACCAGATAGGAACTTTTAATCTTCCGGTCGCCGAAACGCACGTGGGATGTGGTCATAGAGCCGGATTTTTTTGAATCATACACAAAATACGCCTGGACGTTCTTTGTGGTTTCGTCGCATATGATTTTAGCGGTGTTTTTGTTCGCCCCCACTGTGCCGTCGGAACCAAGGCCATAGAACATTGCGTTGAAAACGCCGGTCTGGTCGGTCGTCCAGTTCGCCTCCCAGGGAATGCTTTTACCCGACACGTCGTCCGTAATTCCCACGGAAAAGCTTTTTACGGGGTTCTTTGACACAAGGTTCTCATACACAGCCTTTACCATGGCAGGGGTGAAATCTTTGGAGCCCAGACCGAACCTGCCGCCGACCACGGCAGGGTAATTGCCTTTAAACCAGCCGTTTTCCATCGCTTCGCCCAGCGCGGTGCGGATGAGCTGGTAGAGCGGCTCTCCCGCGTTCCCCGGCTCTTTGGTGCGATCCAGCACCGCAATCCGCTTGATATTGGCCGGCAAAGTTTTTGCGAACGCTTCCGACGGAAAAGGCATGAACAGGCGTATCTTTATCAGGCCGTATTTTTTGCCCTGTTTATTCAGCGTGTCTATCGTCTCTTCCGCCACATCGGCGGCGGAACCCAGCACGACTACCACATCTTCCGCGTCCGGCGCGCCGTAATATTCTATGGTGCGGTACTGCCTGCCCGTCAGCCCGGCGAATTTGTCCATCTCCTCCTGAGTGATCCGCGCAACCTCGTCATAAAGCTTATTTACAGACTCCCGCCCCTGGAAATACACGTCCGGGTTCTGGGAGGTGCCCTTAATGGCCGGGCGATCCGGCGAAAGGGCGCGGGCGCGGTGGGCGCGGACAAGCCTGTCGTCGATCATATGTCGCATATCGTCAAAAGTAAGCTCCTCCACCATCGCCATCTCGTGGGAGGTGCGAAAGCCATCGAAAAAGTGCAGCACGGGCAGCCTTGAACGAAGTGTGACCGCCTGGGAGATAAGCGCCATATCCATTACCTCCTGAGGGTTGTTGGACACCGTCATGACCCAGCCGGTAGCACGGCAGGCCATCACGTCGGAGTGGTCGCCGAAGATGGAGAGCGCCTGCGCCGCAAGCGCCCGGGCACTGACATGAAATACAGTGGGCGTGCATTCCCCCGCTATCTTATACATATTGGGGATCATCAGCAGAAGCCCCTGCGATGCGGTAAAAGTGGTGGTCAGAGAGCCTGCGGAAAGCGAACCGTGAGCCGCACCCGCGGCGCCGCCCTCGGACTGGAGCTCTGAAACGGTGGGGACTATCCCCCAGATGTTTTTCTCTCCGCGTGCCGATTTCTCGTCACATATCTCCCCCATCACGGATGACGGGGTTATGGGATAGATTGCGATTACTTCATTTGTGGCGTGCGCGACATGCGCGGCGGCAGTATTGCCGTCAATATTGACACGGCGTCTTTTGTTTTCCATTAAACTCTCTCCTCAATAATATATGTGAAATTCCCTGAATATGCGCTCCGGTCGGCATTCCCGTCCGGGCAAGCTGATGATAAAAATAGAACATGCCATACTAATTTTGTATCAAATCGGAATAGTTGTCAATGGGTTTGAAGAAAATCACCTTTCCCGCCCGGTTGAGCAGATATGCCGTTTTTTGCTGTTTACATTCGCTCCATAACTGGTAAAGTATCAATTATGCGTGCGTTTCTTACTGTTTTAATACTGTCATTTACGTCTTTTACCGCTGCGGCGGCCGACAATATTCCCATGTACGCTGGTGAAAACGCCACCTATGTTTTCCGGGAACCCCACGCATGGGGCGCGATATACAAATACTGCATCGCCTGCCACGGCGCCGGAGCTATGGACGGCGCCAGCCTCACCACGTCCCTGTGGCGGAACCGTGTGGATAAATGTATATTGTATATGCGTTCTCGCGGTTACCCCCGCCCCACCAAAGCTGACAGGGAGGCGCTGTATGCATTCCTGCCCCTTGTCACCCCGCTTGACCGCAAGCCGCCAGTTTATCTGGTAAAGCCTAAACGCGGAAACCCCGCGGTGCCCTGATGATGCATAAGACAAAGGGCTTCACTTTAACGGAGCTGGCTATAGTCCTGATTATCATCGGCATAGTTGTGGGCATGACCGCAAAGCTTCTGCCTTCGTTTTACAGGAAAAGCGAAAGTGTTATGCAGGAGTCGGAATTTAAATCCGCCGCCACATCCAGACTTAACTCGCTTGTTATACGGGGGCGATCGGGCTTCCTGCCCGCCGTTTCCGCCCTGACACCATATCCTGTGATGCAAGGCTTTGAGGACAGCCACGGCACGCCCTGGGGCTATCTCCCCGCTTACGATACCACTGAGAAATCCGGAAACGGCGTGTGTAACCTTATTATGAACGGTTCTCTGACTTTGCGGTATTGCCTGGACGGAGAGTGTGCATCATACCGTGATCACACAGACATAGCCCTGATTTTTTTCAATAACAAACAGAATTTGCCGAACGAAATCCGATATGGCGCAAACCGCTCCGGTATCTTGACGGAAGCAGAGTATAAATCTTCTCCGCTGATTATCACCCTGAAAGCCGCGCACTCTTCCGGCAACGATATTGCCGCCTATTCCTACGCGGATCTCCGCAGAAGGCTGAGCTGCCCCGATATTACCGCAACGATACCAGCGGCCTCCGATCTGCCCGCAGCCTATGTGGGAGAGCCGTACCGGCACAGCGGGATGAATTTTGCCGGCGCTGACGGTGTAAAATACTGCTTCACACAGGAACAGCCAGGCAAGGGATTTACCATAAATAAAATCAGATTTTCCGCCCGGTGCGACGAGACAGGCACATGGACGGAAGATAAAAACCACAATGACGTTTGGATTTTATCGGGCGTCGCCCCGGAAAAACCGGGTATGCTTTATTTCACGGGGTATGCCAGGATTTCCCATGATGGTTATACGGCGGAGCACAGGTTTGCACTGCCGGTCAGCGTAAAATAAGCACCCTCAGCGGCTTTACAATAACAAAGGGGAGCTGAATGCCCCCCTTTGTCCCCCTGGTAACCTCCTGCATCTCTGAGTCAGGATGCACTCTTCCTCATCGTGTTGCCGTGTATACAAAAATTATAAGTAAATGTCACTTATATTAAAAACTGGGTAATTATATATAACAGATTTTTTTTTAGCAACAATTTTTATTGTAAGATGGAATTAATTGACAAATAAAATAATTACTTTTATTCTTACCCGATCAATTTTCATGGTGACATATGGATATTAAGACTTGGGTGAGTATCAGTTTCGGTCTGCTGGGCGGTCTTGGCCTATTTCTGTATGGCATGAAACTTATGTCCGACGGTTTGCAGAAAACCGCCGGGGATAAACTGAAATATATCCTGGAAAAACTCACCTCAAACAGGTTTGTCGGCATGGGCGTGGGCGCCGTTGTAACTATGCTCGTGCAAAGCTCTTCCGCGACAACGGTAATGATTGTCGGCTTCGTAAATGCCGGCCTTATGAGCCTGCCGCAGGCGCTCAGCGTTGTGCTGGGGGCCAATATCGGCACAACTATAACCGCACAGATACTGGCGTTCAGAATATATGTCATCGCGCTCCCCGCTATCGCCGTGGGTGCGGTGTTCGTCCTGTTTGTCAAAAAAACCGCATTCCAATATATAGGCGAAATCGTGCTGGGCGTAGGGATGCTTTTCTTCGGAATGACATTGATGTCCGAGGCTGTCATTCCTTTACACAGCAGCGAAGAGATCCGGGAGATCTTCATCTCTTTCTCCAAATACCCCATATTGGCCGTCCTGGTGGGCACAATCACCACCGTCATAGTGCAGAGCAGCGCGGCGACAATCGCTATCACAATGTCGCTGGCGCTGGGCGGCCTGGTGGATTTCCCCGGTGCCGTTGCGCTGGTGCTGGGAGACAATATAGGCACCACCATAACCGCCAATCTGGCGGCCATCGGCGGGAACCGGGCGGCAAAACAAGCCGCCTTCGGGCATTTCCTGTTTAACTTCCTGGGCGTGTGTTACATGCTGGTGTTAATGAAACCGTTTATGGCGATTGTGGATTTTCTTACACCGGGCGACCCTACTTTGCTGGTAGACGGCGTATATCCTTACGTAGGCAGGCACATCGCCAACGTCCACACACTTTTTAACGTGATTAACGCTGCGGTATTTGTACCACTGCTGCCTTTCCTGGCTTTCCTCTGCCAAAAAATAATAAAAACCGATATGAAGCAGCATTACCAGTACACACACCTCGCTGATGCCCTTGCAAACACCCCAGAAACCGCCGTAGCTCAAGTTAAACAAGAGGCCGGACGCATGTCCGCCCTCACCATGACCATGCTTAAAACCGCCGAAACCGCGATACAGCAGAACGACAAGAAAAAGATGGCAACCGTTTCCGATGACGAAAAGGCGCTGGACGGGTATCAGAGGGAAATCCAGCAGTTTCTGGAGATCGTGCAGCGCAAGCCTCTGAGCGAGCGTGCCGTCCATTCCATCGAAAACCTGCGCGTGGTGATACACAGCCTTGAAGAGATAGGCGACCAAACCCGCAAAATAATGAAAATCACCACTAAAATGCTGGATAAGAAGCAAAACTTATCAGAAGCGGCCACAAAAGAGCTGGATGAAATGTTTGATATTGTGATCTTCTTTGCAGGGAACACTTTCAACGCTTTTTCAAGGGGCAGGCGGCAGAACGAACAGGAACTGGAGATGGAAGACCAGATCGACAAAATGCGCAAACAGTTCCGCAAAAACCACATTAAACGCCTCAACAAAGGGATATGTGACATAGAAATCGGTTTTAGCTTCGTGGACATCCTGAACGCCCTGGAAAAAATAGGCGACCACATATTTACAGTGGCACAGCTTAATCTGACAAAGAACTGAGGTATTTTTGTAATACCGTATATAAGCAATTCGCCTCGCTACGTCCGGCTCCACGGACGGCACTCTGTGCCTGCCCCCCTCCGAAGCCATTCCATAGCTTCGACTCCACATAGGGGAGCTTCGCGCCGGAATACATCACCTGCCCTTGATCTTTCACCGTCTCCGTGTTATTTTACCGGCTTAAGGAGTTATTGATGTCAGTTAAGAATACCCCGTTCACCAGATCTCAGATTGAAGAGATCATAGCCTTATATCCCACCCCGTTTCACATATACGATGAAGCCGCAATTGCCGCCAACGCAAAAGCATTATATGAAGCATTTTCATGGGCGCCCGGATTTAAAAACTATTTCGCTGTCAAAGCGCTGCCCAATCCATCCGTCCTCAGAATGCTTCACAGGATGGGGTTCGGCGCTGACTGCAGCTCCGGCACGGAACTGCTCCTTGCGCAGATGGCGGGGATAAAAGGCGGGGATATAATGTTCACATCGAACCAGACTCCCGCGTCCGAATATAAACTCGCCATGCAAATGGGCGCGGTTATGAATCTGGATGATATCACACATATAGATTATCTGGAAAAAAACGCAGGGCTGCCCGGGCTTATCAGCTTCCGCTATAACCCAGGCCCGCTTAAGGACGGCAACGATATTATCGGCAAGCCGGAGGAGGCCAAATACGGCCTTACGGAGCCGCAGATGCTGGAAGCTTTCAGTATAGTGAAATCCAGGGGTGTCAAACGCTTCGGCATTCACACAATGGTGGCGAGCAACGAGCTGAACGCCGATTATTTTGTGGAGACGGCGGAGATCCTTTTCGAACTCGGAGCCAGGATACATAAAGAAGTTGGAATCGAGCTGGAGTTCATAAACCTCGGCGGCGGAATAGGACTACCGTATAAGCCGGAAGACAGAGCCGTGGATCTGTCCTACCTGGGTAAAGAGATAAAGACCCGCTACGACAAAATACTTGCCGGCGCCGGGATGAAACCCGGTATATATATGGAATGCGGCCGGGTCATCACCGGCCCCTACGGCTACCTTGTGACAAAAGCAATCCACAAAAAGCATATCTATAAAGAGTACGTGGGCGTCGACGCAAGCGCGGCGAACCTCATGCGCCCCATGATGTACGGCGCCCACCACCATATAACCGTGATGGGAAAGGAAGATGCGCCGCACGACAAAGTGTACGATGTCGTGGGCAGCCTTTGCGAAAACACGGACAAATTCGCCATAAACAGATCACTGCCGGAGATTGAGACCGGAGATATACTGGTAATTCATGACACGGGCGCGCACGGACATTCCATGGGATTCAACTACAACGGCAAACTGCGTTCCGCCGAGCTTCTGCTGCACGCAGACGGCTCCGTGGAACAGATCCGGCGCGCTGAAACACCCGACGATCTCTTCACTACAATAGTTTTCAACAAGAATGGCTAGTATAGACATAAAAGACAAGATAGTACAGGCGTTCACCCCCGGTGCAAATGTCCTCGTGGCCATGAGCGGCGGGGTGGACAGCTCCATAGCGGCATGGGCGGCTAAAGAGGCCGGCTGTAAAGTAACCGGCGTCACGCTGTGGCTTTACGACATGCCTCCCGGCTCAGAGCCTTTCTGGAAAGATGCGGAAAAAGTAGCCGCGCAGCTCGGCATTGAGTGGCACCTGGCGGATTACCGGCACCACTTTAACGAAGATATCATTTCACACTATATCTCCACATATAAAAAAGGGGAAACACCTAATCCATGCTGCATATGCAACCGCATAGGAAAAACAAAGTATCTGTTCGACGAGATGCAGCGCTCCGCTGCAAGCCGGATCGTGACCGGCCATTACACGAACCTGATGGATTATAACGGCCGAAAGGTAATCGTGCGTTCAGCCGCAAAGGATAAAGAGCAGTCATACTATCTGTGCCTCATGGATCCTTTCCATATCCAGCTGATGCTGTATCCGCTCGCATGTGTGAAAGATAAGGAAGACGTCCGCTCGCTGGCATCCGAACTGGGCCTGCCTGTGGCGCTCAAACGTGACAGCTACGAAGCCTGTTTCCTTATGGGACAGGACTACAGGGAATTCCTCCATGCCAAAATAGGCGAAGGGCGGCAGGGGAAGTTCGTATTCGACGGCAAAGATATGGGGCCGCATAAAGGAACCTTCCATTACACCATAGGCCAGCGAAGGGGGCTTGATATCAGCCATACGGAACCGCTGTATGTAAAACATATCGACTCCCGGAGCGGCACCGTGACACTTTCGGAAAAAAGCGCCCTTTCCCTTCGGGGAGTGCGTTTGCGGGACTGCGTTTTTAACAGAAATGAAGCAGTCATACGGCGGGCTTACGCCCAGTTGCGCCATAAAATGACTGCGGCTCCGTGTATGCTGGAGATCCAGCAGCAAGGCCGCGCGGTGATCCTTTTCGACGAACCGCAATTTGCACCGGCGCCCGGTCAGGTCACCGCCGTATATGACAATGAAAGACTCATGGGCGGCGGTATTGTTGATTCGGTATTCTGAACTTAATTTATTCATTTGAATAATTGCTCAGTCCATCAAATTATGGCGCCGCCGGAACACTGTTTCTATCAGGCGTTTCGCGGCATTGTGCCGTCATATGCTTAATTATGCTTGCATTTAGACGTGCAGATGTGTATATATTCTCTCATCACTTTTTTGGAGGTATCCTTGTGAATAAAAAAGAATTGGTAGACAAAGTGGCCGCGGCTGTCGGCATTAAGAAGGTTGATGCAGAGAAAGTGATTTCTGCTTTTGAGTCCTCAGTTATTGACGCTCTCAAGAAAGGCGATAAAGTCACTTTAGTCGGCTTCGGCACGTTTGCTGTCACTAACAGAAAGGCTCGTAAAGGAAGAAATCCACAGACCGGTAAAGAGATCACCATTGCCGCCCGCAAAACCCCTAAATTTGTTGCCGGCAAAGGCTTGAAAGCTATTGTTGCGAAATAACTTCCATTTTCTGAAAACAATTCACCCCCATATTTAATGGGGGTTTTTTATTAACAGCGAACATCTGAGAGCTGCCGTGTATTTATAAGCCCAACAGTTTTCCCATGCCGGTTTTGATATTTAAATCGTTTTCGGTTTCGTACGCTTCAAACAGCGCGCTGTGCATACCGCCCGGCCACCCGTCCTGCCCCCAGCAGGCCAGCACCTTAACCACAGCCATCCTGTGCCGCGGCGAAGCCTTGCTGAGAAGATGGAACAACAGTTCCCCGCCCATACCGGAAAATCTGCATATACCGCGGAGAATCTCATCCACCGCGTAATGACAGTAACCTTCCTGGCTGTCATCGGAAACCATATCCACCCAGGGAATAATCTCTTTCATGTATTCCGCCACCTGCCCCGCGCGCTCATCGGTAACAAGGCGGAAAATTTCACGCCAGTAGCTGGGGTTAAGCGGATTGCTCAGGAGCTTGTTCCAGTTGGCCACCCACATATCCAGCCCCAGATAGTTTGCGGTGAGCAGGACATCATCGGATGTCTCAAGGGAGTTCATGCAAGCGCAGCCGGACAGATCTTTACGCCATTCAGGCTTATTCAGGACGGCGTCAATACGGGACAAAAGCTTGTCACATGCGGATTTCTCCCATCCGCCTTTACGTTTGCTCCAGTCAGCCATGGGGTTTTCAATATAACTGCGGATGCGCAAAAGAAGAGCGAAATGTTTGACCCCCTTCCCCTTCAGCCCCACGTGCCTGACGTATGACGCACACACCGCCGGCGCATCCCTGTAGTCATCCATCCCCTGCGCCGGGCCGTCTATCAGCAGGGAGTTGATTATCTCACAGGAGCTGTCCAACAGCCTGTCCTCAATTATATCCGCCGCCAGCGCGTTTTTCAGATCACCGGCAACGGCGCATATATAGGCGGTGTATTCATTCATCACGGAGTTGGCGTAGCCCTCGTGCAAAAGCCATCTTTTTATTTCTTTATCGGTTGTATATCTGAGCTGTTCAACACAATTTATCCTGCCCCAGCCGAACGTTTGCTGGGCAAGCTCCCATATATGTGCATCAGCATTATCCAGAAGTGAGTGCAGCGATACAACACAATAAAGCGTGAACTCCTCGTGCCTGCCCAGAATCTTAATCCTGTGTACGTCCGCTTCACAACAGCCCAAAACGCCAAGCATGGATATCCCAAGCTTCACCGCTTCCCTTTCGTCGGATTCAAAGGCCAGATGCCTTGCAAACCGGCACAAATACGGATTTACAGGCATTTCAGAAGATTTGTTCAGTAGAGTTTTTATGAACTGATCGACCAAATGTATAGTGCGCCAATGTTTGACGATAGACTTAAGTTCGTTTTTGGATTCAGCGCAATCTTTAACCGCAATGTCGCCGACGCAACGTATCATGGCGGTAATAACCCGATCCGGCGGCTCCAGCTTTGCGTTATGCAAAAAAATGTTATCGGTGGCGCCCGCCTCCCAGTTCAGGTCTTCGCCCGCAGAAGCACTGTCCGGAAGAGGCGCCTCCCACATCACGGCGTCATTGATATCATATTTTAAAAAATGCTCATACAACGAATGCGTTATACAGAAACCCTCCACTCTAAAAGGTATAAAATAAGCATATTAACTTTTAGAACAGATGACAAGTCAGAATTGCGGCGTATAACACAATCAATCGGGATAACGCTCCTGAATTGCCTTTAATGTATCCAATATGTCAAGAAATGCTTCGACCATTTCCGGATCAAAATGAATCCCGGCATCTTTTTTAATTATATCCACGGCGTCCTGAAAAGACCATGCGTCTTTATACACACGTTTGGAATTCAGGGCATCGAAAACATCCGCGATCGCAGTAACCCTGGCCGACCAGGGAATCTCCGCCCCCACAAGCGGAACTCCGCCGTCTTCGCCACGGTAGCCCTTACCGTTCCATTTTTCATGGTGGTAATAGGCAATGGTACGGGTCAGTTCGTCCAGGCTGCTGCCGGTACTTTCGAACAGGCTGGCACCCAAAATTGTATGTTTGGTCATAACCTTAAACTCTTCATCGTCAAGCTTGGCGGGCTTAAGCATGATTTTGTCGGGGATTCCCACCTTACCCACATCGTGCAGCATAGCCGCCAGCGAAATCTGGTCTTTAAGGCGCTTGATCTGGTCGATGTCCATCCCCTGCTTTTCCGCCCAGTGGTGGAAGATTTCAGCGGCATACGCTCCCACACGCTGGAAATGTCCTTTGGTTTCTTTCGGATCGCGCATCGTGGTGAGCGCCAGCATGCGCAAAGTCATCTCCCGCGCCATAATACCGCGGGCGATGGCTGCACTCGCATGCATGGTAAGAACCTCCAGAAATTCCTGATCATCCGGAGTAAAGGGAACCACCTCCCCATCAGCGTTTTTACTGTTGAGGAGCTGGATAACCCCCAGCAGTTTCCGGGAGTCGGAAAGGACGGGCACCGCCAGAACCGATTGGGTATGGTAGCCCGTCGCCTGGTCAAACGAAGGGTTGAACGAATAAGGCTTATCCGGCGTAATTTTATAAACGTCATCCAGTCTGAGCGGTTTGCGGTGGAAAGCCACATATCCGGCCACTGTGGATTCGTTAATAGGCAGGGTCGCATTTGAATAAAAAAATTTATTCACAGTATCTGACGAAAAAAGCGTATCGTTATGGACATAAGCGAAATTCAGCTTGTCATTATCCGCGAGGTAAAAGGTTCCCGCATCCGCTCTTGTTGACTTGCGCGCTTCCAGCAGGATCCTGTCCAGAATCATTCCGACATCGTTATACTCTGAAAGCTCCTCCGCGAATTTGCGCAGAGTGTAGAGCAGGTTCGTATTGCTTCCGGTAACTATAATCTGTTCAGTAAGCGGGCCGTACGCTTTTTCTG
>JAVBTI010000009.1:0-21117 GCA_031556255.1 Deferribacterales bacterium
GATTAATTAAATTTTAATTTATTGGCATATATGTTGCTCTGATTGTGTCGAACGAACGATACCGGAGGCGCATATGGCTGAAAAAGATGTCAATACAAAAACTTATGATAAATTTCTGACAGAGATTGATGTAGTGCTTGAGAGCAAGCGCATTTCGTACGCCCAGTTCAGTCAAAAATTGGGTATATCGGCAATAACATTTTACAACCGTTACAAAAGCTACGGTTTTACTGTAAAAGATATGACGCAGTTTCTTAAAATCGCCAAGGCACAGCCCACAAATATGATCCGCTGCCTGAAGTGCGGCAGTGAGTTTATGCCGCGTGCGAAAAGCGTGAAACGGGCTTTCTGCGACAGCTGTAAAAGTGAAATGCGCAAGAAGAGCGAGCAAAGCGAAGTCCTTCGTTTCAAATACCCCGCCTGGGTAACCGGGATGACAAACTGGGCCATCCGTAACCTGGTGGAGCAGGAGTTCCATATAGACGAGGAGACCGCCCATGCAATGAGCAACGCGGTTACCGTTGAAGAAGCGAAAGCTATACGTTCAAACCGTTGGAAAGGCTCCTCACAGTGCTCTTCCTCAGTTGTATACGATACGATGAATGAGATCCGTTTCGGATAGAAAATATCCCGACCCCCGGGTTTTTTCTCTGGCACGCCGTTTTCAAAAAACGGCGTGTTTTTTATCCCCATATCGCTTTACTACTTTCAAATTTACCGTTATTTCTGAGCGACGTATTCATTCAAAACGGCAGCCGCGTAAACTTCCTCACGCAGCTTGCAGCATGATGCCCGCGATACTACAGCGTGATCGTCAGGGCGGATTGTTTGATGGAAACGTAATTCTGCATGGAACCGGTATCCGTGTACTCACCGTCAAGCTGGCAGTGGCTGGTGCCCGCTATTTTGGCAACACCGGCATAAATCGGCGCGCTGGGGAAACCGCCTCCGACTGCAATGGAAAGTGTGGCGTAAAGCAGTGCCTGTAAGCGTTTATCCCGCTGCACAAAAATATTCAGAACGTTATTTTTGATTATGTTTGAGAGGCTAAAACTGCCGGCATAGCGCTGCCCCAGAGATATGATAATGTGGTAGGCGTTGATCACCCTTCCGTTCACATAGAGCGCAAGCTCGGGGTATTGAACGCCGAAAGACGAAATCCCCTCCAGGCAATGCGCGAAAGTTTTATTCCTGTTATACCCCTTTGATACCACCTGTTTTACCACATATGCATCGTATCCGAATCCACACATAAGCACAAAGGGATGAACACCCAAGAAACCCAGAGGAATTTTTTTCGTTTTTACGGGGTTTATCCGCCCCGCGGCCTTAACCGGATTAAGCGGGATGCCGAACTCGCGGCAGAACACGTTAACAGTACCAAAGGGCAGTGCTGTGAAAAGCACCTCTTTATCAATTATCCCGCCGGCGGTTTCATTGATAAGACCATCACCTCCGGCAGCGACAACCATATCCGCGCCGCTCTTTGCGGCAATTACCCCTGCCTCGTTGGGTTTTGAGGTATATTTTATAGTAACATCGCCAAGGCGACCCTGGAGCAGATCCGCGCACCTGTTCAGCAAAGGTTCGTTAAAGTGCCCACTGGTCGGGTTGGCTATTATTACCGTTTTCATGCTTGAAAGTTCCTCTAATTTCCGTTACGATCCATAGATGGACGATATCATCAACAGTGCCGTACTCCACGGCTATCTGCAATCCAAAGCCACACTCGTGCCGCAGCTCAGACAAAACCTTTCGGACGGCAATACGGTGCGTTTGGCAACCGCCGGGCACCGCCTCTACGGTTCCGGAGCCACTTACGGTATGCGTCCCATATCGGCCATTGGAGCCAATATGGAACGGGCCGCCCAAAAAGGCGATATTGCAAGACTGGCGCAACTTATCACCGCTCTGGAGCAGTTTATCACAAATAAGATGAATACGCTATAATATCACCAGCGGGGTAGTCCTGCTGCGGTTTGGACTGGGGCCGCAGCTTCATATAATCGCTGTAAATCCGCAACGCAAGTTCGTCGGAAGCCCTGACATCCGTTTCAAAAACCGTCCGGGAGGATTCCGGTTTCAAATATGCACACAAAACTGCATCCAGCCTGCGTTCCTCTTCCAGCAGCCTGCCCAAGTGGGTCACACCCGCCTTGATATTGTCTTGCAGTACATAAGGGTTCGCCCCGGACATGCCGTTTAACATGTGCGACTTGATCCGCATCAGCCCCATTGAGCCATCAAAATCTATGTGAAACAACCCTCTGTTTTTATGACTGTTTATAATCAGCATCACGAGCTCCGGATGGACTTCCGTACCCGCACACTCTTCGAAAACAACCCGGCGCACCTCATCTTCCGAAGGGTGGTGCAAAATAACCCCCGATTCGAATACTACATGCTCAAACAGAAGCATCACCGCCGTCGTACGCTCCGACAGATAGAACATATTCACCAACTGCCGTGGATTCATGCCGGTAAAAAATGTAATGCCATTAAGCGCCAACACAAATACTGTGAAGCAGATCAAAATAAATAGGTAAATTTTTCGTAACATAATATATGCCATTATTACTAATAGCAAAAGTGATAAAAGTAAATTAGAATATTAACTTCAGTCACTTCTTTAAATCTTATCCGGAAAAACCTGCTATTCCCACGCTTTACATTTTTTACAACATAAACAATAGGCTCTGAGGGTTCGTCTGAGAGCGTCGTTTTGCAGTATAACGGACTTATCGAAGCGGAAAAAGTTAAGCCGATCAAAAGCGCAACTATTGACAGCGTGAAATAACTCTTGTTATATAACTTAATAATATCCGGAGGTTTTGTATGCGTCAGAAGTGGGAAGAGCTATATCGTAAAAATACAGGCAAGGTGCCCGAAAGAAGGAAGAAGTTCAAAACAACGTCAGGCATTGAAATCAAGCCGTTCTACTCCCCCGAAGATCTGCCGGGGTTCGATTATGAAAAAGATCTTGGGTATCCCGGACTATACCCGCTTACGCGCGGCGTACAGCCGACGATGTACCGCAGCCGTTTCTGGACAATGCGCCAGTACGCCGGCTTCGCCACGGCGGAGGAATCCAACCAGCGCTATCAGTATCTCCTGAAACAGGGCACCACCGGGCTTTCGGTGGCATTCGACCTGCCCACCCAGATAGGCTACGATTCGGATGACTCCCTGGCTGAAGGGGAAGTCGGACGCGTGGGCGTGGCGATTGACTCTCTCGCGGACGTAGAAACCCTTTTTAAGGGAATTCCGCTGGATAAAGTTTCCACATCCATGACCATAAACGCCACAGCATCATTCCTCCTTGCCTGTTACATAGCGGTGGGAGAAAAACAGGGCGTACCGGCGGACAAACTGTCCGGCACCATACAGAACGACATACTGAAAGAGTACATCGCCCGCGGCACCTACCGCTTCCCACCGAAAGAATCAATGCGTATCATCACGGATATTTTCGACTACTGCACCAAAAGTGTTCCGCTGTGGAACACAATAAGCATCAGCGGCTACCACATCCGGGAAGCCGGGTCAAACGCGGCACAGGAGATAGCCTTCACCCTCGCGGACGGGATAAGTTATGTACAGGCTGCTATTGACGCAGGGCTTGATATTGACGGTTTCGCTGGGAGGCTGTCCTTCTTTTTCAACTGCCACAACAACTTCCTGGAAGAGATCGCCAAATTCCGCGCCGCGCGGAGGCTGTGGGCCAAAATTATGAAAAACCGGTTCAAAGCGAAAGATCCCCGCTCATGGATGCTGCGCTTCCATACCCAGACCGCCGGATGCTCTCTGACCGCACAGCAGCCGGAGAATAACATCGTGCGGGTGGCAGTACAGACTCTCGCCGCGGCAATGGGCGGCACACAGTCGCTGCACACCAACTCGTTCGACGAGGCACTCGCCCTGCCGACGGAAAAATCAGTACGCATAGCTCTCCGCACACAGCAGATCGTCGCAAACGAGTCCGGCGTGGCGGATACCATTGATCCGATGGCCGGAAGCTACGTCGTGGAAGCGCTGACAAACGAACTGGAAGCAAAAGCGGAAGCTTATATAAATAAGATCGACGAGCTTGGCGGGATGCTCCGCGCCATTGAGCACGGCTACCCGCAGAAAGAGATCCAGAACAGCGCCTATGACTACCAAATAGCAATTGAAAAGAAAGAGCAGATCATCGTCGGGCAGAATGAATACAAGATTCAGGAGGAAGCGCCGCAGGATCTGCTGAAAATAGACCCGCAGGTGGAGATAACGCAGTGCGAAAAGCTGAAAAAGCTCAGAGCGTCAAGGGACGGCGAAAAGGCGAAAGCCGCCGTGCAGGCACTGACCGCCGCCGCCAGAAGCGGGGAAAATATCATGCCGCACATGGTGACCGCGGCCAAAGCTTACGTTACCATCGGCGAGGCGATGGGCGCCCTGAAAGAGGCGTTCGGGGAATACAAAGAAAGCATAGTATTGTAGATAAGCTGCGGCGGATTGTTGTAAATCCGCCGCCTGTAATACTATTTGCCTACATAATATAAAGACGGGTCGGTCTTTGCCTCCGGCTTAAGCTGATACCCCTGGCCGGCGGCGATCAGCCTCGCCGCTTCGCTGTTTTTATCGTTCAGGTCGCCGAAAATACGCGCCTGCGCCGGGCATGACTGCACGCAGAAGGGCACCTGCCCCCTGTCCACTCTGTCGTAACAGAGATTGCACTTGTTCGATTTTATGTTCACCCCGTCCTCATTAACTACAGACGGAATGCCGTAGGGGCATTCGTAGGCGCATACGCCGCAACCAATACATGAATCATAGTCCACAAAGACGATTCCGTCTTCCCGTTTTTGCATAGCGCCGGTGGGGCAGTTCGGCACGCAGGCCGGTTTGGCGCAATGGTTACACATCAGCGTGCGGCTGCGCATTCTTACGTTGGGAAACTTGCCTGTGGGCTGGTATACATTCCGGCTTCCCACCGTCTCAAGTTTTCCCCAGTATACACCTTCCAACAGTTCGTGATCCACACTGCACCCTATAATGCAGGTCTGACAGCCAATGCATCTGTCCGTATCTATTACAACTCCGTAACGTTTCATAGTTATCCCCCTACGCCTTCACAGCTTCCACAAGGTTATCATACGCGGCAAAGTTTGACTCGCTTACCAACATCTCCACCGGATTGATGGTCAGGTGCGTCAGCATCTGGTAGTGCCCGCTTTCAAAACTATCCGGTGACCAGCCCTGCGGAATCGCCACAACACCGGGCATAATCCCCTCGCTGAGGAAGGCTTTCACCACGCAGTGCCCCCTGTCGTTGAATACCCTGACCCTGTCGCCATGCTGAATCTTGCGTTTAGTGGCGTCCGCGGGATTGATCTCCACAAATGGCTCTTTAAATACGCCTTGAAGAGAAGGAATGCCCATATGCTGCGTATGCACATTATTGCGGTCATGGTACTGGATGAACACCAAAGGATATTTCTTACCCAGAGGCCCTTTAGGGTTTTCAATGGGGTCGGAATAAACCGGAACCTCGTGTCCCACAGGTTTCAGGCGTTCCGTATAAAATTCAAATTTTCCGGTTTTGGTTTTAAACTTCAGGTCGGAGAAAGCATTGATAGGAGTAAACAAACTGTCTTTGCGGACAAACAGCCCCTCTTCCACGAAGGTGTCCCAGTTAAAGCCGTCCATTGCGGGATGCTCTGACTGGAAAATCTGCCTCATCCACGCTTCTTCGCTTTTTGGCCAGATCTCACCCCGGCCCAGCTTTTTCGCCACTTCAGAAAATATTCTCACGTCGGATTTGCTCTCGCCTGCGGGTTTGAGCATCGGCTGCTGGAGCATGACCCACGGTGTTTTATCAAAGAAATCCCAGTTTTCAAACATATTAGTGGCGGGGAGCACCAGATCCGCGTATTCGGCAGTCCATGTCCAGTAAGGATCTGAGTGAACAATAAAGGAAAGTTTAGGGAACACTTTATTTATCACCCGGTTGGAATCCGGACTCTGGTTCAGAAAGTTACTGCCGGCTATCCACAAAAAATCGATCTGATAAGGGTCTCCCTGTTCAATCATATCGTAAATCTTGATTCCCGGCATCTGCCGGCCTTTGTATTTGCCCGTGCTCTTCCACTCTTTGTCGTTATAAACGGTCACGTTAGGCGGGATGTTCACGCCGGGGATAGCCTGGGTGGCGGATGTGCCGCCCGCGTGTGACGCGCCGCCGCCTTTAACACCCACATACCCGCACACCGCCGCCAGCGTGGCCACCGTGCGGAAAGGCGAATGGGCGTTGTAAACACGCTGCATCCCCTGCCCCATACGTATGCCTGACGGTTTTCTCAGATAATCTCTGATAAGCTGTTCTATCACTTTTTGATCAATATTTGTACTGTCCGATGTCCATTTCAGTGTATATTTTTTCAGGCTGGCTTCGAAAACGGAAAAAGAGGTGGTACATTTTTCACCATTATATGTAACCGTTCCCGTGAGCTGAGCTTTCACGCCGGGTGTGTCGGATGCCACCACCTTACCGTCCGAGCCGATAACACAGTATTTATCACCCATGCGCAAATACTGTCCGTCGGAATCTTTAACCAGCAGCGGGCCGCAACTGTTAGCCGTCAGCCATTCCTTATCGTGCAGATTTTTGCCGATTATATAGTTCATCATGCCGAGCGCCAGCGCTGTGTCTCCACCCGGTCTGATCGGTATCCACTGATCCGCCACTGATGCGGTGGAGCAGTAACGCGGATCAATCATGATAACCTTGGTGCCGTTCTTCTTGGCATTGAGATAAAAACGCATCTCGCTTGTGTGCGTGTCGGCCACATTCCGTCCCCATACAATAAGTGTTTTGGAGTTCATATAATCTCTGGAATCGTGAGCTCCGCGCTGCTGGCCGTACACAAGCTGCATTCCCATGCTAGCGCCGTGGTCGCTCATGATAGCTTCCGGGGAAAATGATGTACCCTCTACAGTGTCAGCCATGCGGAACAGAGCGTCCGTCGCAAGCCGCGCAAGATTACCGGTCATGGAAAAAAAACCCACTGATCTGTCACCATAACGTTTCCGGCTTTCAGACATCTTGTCCACGATTATATCAGTCGCCTCTTCCCAAGTTATGCGCTTAAATTTACCTTCTCCGCGCTTGCCGGTCCTGAGCATGGGATATTTGACTCTATGCTCTGAAACGGTTTTCCACGGCAGCGCCATCCCCCGCAGGCAGGCGTTGCCGTAGTCCGGCCGTCCAGGCAGATCTGTCGGGGTGACACTTTGTATCGCGCCGCCCTGAACATGGCAATTGATATTACAGCGGGATGTGCAGTTAACCGTGCATACAGTGCGGAAAGTCTTACCCAGCCTGTCAGCTTCCGTTGAAGAGGCCGACTGCATCTGCGCCAATACATTCTCGGACAGCATGCCCGCCGTCAGGGCAGCGATACCACCCTTCAGAAATGTGCGTCTTTTCAATTTAATCATATCATTACTCCTCCTGTACTATTGAATGAGTAAATTATATAATTATATTATGCTGTTTTACAGACCAGTTTATTAAAAAAAAAGGAGCCAGATTGATAAAAAATTGTTAATTAATTTTCGGATAGTTGTATTTTTGCCTTTTCAGCAATGGTTTTAACCGCTTTTTCGAAATGTTCTATCGTGTCGGCAAAAGGTGCCAAATGGAGGCCGTGTACATTGGTATTATCAAAAAAATACCCCGGCAGGAACATGATTGTCTCACAATTATCATATACTTTGACAATATCAATTTCTTCAATAAATGTAACCCAGATATAATATCCATATTTTTTTATAAGAGGATGAATCAGGCCGTCCAGATTTTTCTCGATTACATCATATGCCCTGTTAAGCGTTTCATAGAATAACGGGCGGGATTGCTCAAGAAATTCATCATAGTAGCCGTTTTTAAACAGCTCATCGGCGGCTATCTGTATAAAAGTGTTCGTATTGGTATCATACTGTGTCTTTACGTCACTCAGCCTGCTGATGATATTGCGGGGGGCCACGATCCATGACAGCTTAAAACCTATATTGACGCCTATAGTGCAGCCGACGTATATGACAAGTCCGCTTTTGTCAAAGGCTTTCATAGGCCGGGGATGAGGCTCTTTCAGCCAGAACTCTCTCAACATGTCGTTTTCCACCACAGGAACACCGGCATGGGCGCACATGGACATAATCCTGTTCCGGCGGGTTTTGGAATAAGATATTCCTGTAGGGTATTGGTTGACAGGGTTTATATACAATATTGTACGGGCGGTGTTTTTAAGCACCTTGCCGAGCGGTTCGGTCAGCATCCCGTAATTATCCAGCGGTACGCGTACAATATTCGCGCCGGACGAACGCACAAGCTGCATGGAGTTCAGTATGGACGGGGTATCATGGATGAATGTCATCCCGCAGCGCAGGAATGCCCAGGAGATTATGGCCAGCGATTCAGTCATGCCGGTCGTAATCATGATCTCGTCAGGTGTCGCTTTTATGCCGTATGAAGCCAGCCGTTTGCTCAGCGTCTCACGCAGGGAGGGCAGGCCGAAAATGCTGATATCGTTCAGATCATTGGTCGTTTCAAGCCTCTTCATCACATGCGGCAGGGATTTATTGATGGCCGAAGTGTAGCCGAAATGCTTGCCAACCCTCGGGCCTGAGACATGTATATGTCTGCCGCTAGAAAGATCCCTCATTATCCTGAATATCTTTTCCTTGCTGGGAAGCTGGATGCCGCTTTCCACATAGCTGTTCCAGTCCGGCGCGGTTCCATCTGACAAAAGCAGCCACGCGTTATTGGACACAACAGTACCGGAACGCGGCGTAGCGATGACCAGCCCTTCGGCTTCAAGAATATCAAGCGCTTCCGAGGCCGTTTTCCTGCTGGTATTAAAACGTCCTGCCACGTTCCTCTGCGAGAGCTTGCTGTTGGTTTTCAGCTCGCCGCTGTTTATAAGTTCGCGGAGTTTTTCCGATATTTGCAGATATAATGCTTTTTTTCCCATCGTGTCTACGAAAACTTTTTCAGCGGTTTGATGGTTTTCAGCGCCCAATCGTAATGGCTTGACGTGGAGGAGATGAAATAAGCACCCAAAGATGTCGTCCCCGTCCAGGGATACATCTTTTTCGTGAAAAGCTCTTCATCGGAATGTTTGTTTATAAGCACAGTCACCTTTTTGTGGCTCTCTTTCAGCATGGAAAGCGCATCTGCCAAATCAGTGTCTTTGTATTTCTCCCGAATCTTCCTGTTCAGCGCCGGAAGTGTCTGCCAGGTGTAGCCTTCCCTCGGAATAGCGGGCTTTTCGCCGGACATGCCGACGGTATACCACTCCAGCATCATGTTATGCCATTCGTGAAGATGACAAATAACATCAGTAAGGCTTTTATCCCGCCCGTTCAAGTCGAACCACCCTCCCCTAACCTTCTCAGGAAGCGCGTTTATGAACACGAAAAGTTTATCAAGATTTTTTTCACTTAAATCCAGCAATTCCGCTTTGTTCACCGGTCTGGACATATACCCCTCCCTCTATTATTCACTGTTTCGTTTTTTCATCGCAGCGTGCAGACTCAGCGCGGCTATTGTTACCATACAAAACCCCGCTCCGGTGTAAAATGTCGCAGGGGCGCCCAGCCTGTCCCAGATGACTCCCGCTATTGCGCTCGCCGCCAGTATGAAAAACCCGCTCACAAGGTTAAAAAAACCGTAGGCTGTGCCCCTGAGCTCCGCCGGAGCGGCATCGGCGATCATCCGGGACAGCAGCCCCTGGGTAATCCCCATATGCATCCCCCACACACCCACGCCGGCAAGCATGACAGACCAGTGGCTTCCAGCAGCAAGGATAAAATCGGCCGCAATCAGCACAAAAAGTCCCACAACAAGCATTTTTGTATGGCTCACTCCGTCCGACAGCCTGCCGAACGGGTATGCGGAGAGAGAGTATATCACATTCATAACCACCATAACCAGCGGCACCAGCGCCGGGTTGACTCCGCTCATCCCTGCCCGCAGAACCAGGAAAGCCTCGCTGAAACGCGCCAGTGAAAAAAACGCGCCTATGCAAACCAACCACCAGTATGAAGACGAAAGTTTCTTCAGATTTTCTTTGCTGATCGGATTTGTATGTTTCGCCTTCTTATCCCGCTCCGGCTCCTTCACGCCGAAAACTATCAGCGAAACCGCGAGTATGCCCGGGATCACGGCCACCCAGAAAACTTTCCGGAAATCGTTCGTCCATAAAAGCATCAGCCCGACCGCAAGAAGCGGCCCCAGGAAGGCTCCCGCAGTGTCCAGCGACTGCCGCAGGCCGAACGCCGCGCCCCGTACCTCATAAGGTGTGATATCCGCGATAAGCGCGTCGCGGGGGGCTCCGCGTATCCCCTTCCCCACTCTGTCGGTCAGGCGGGCGGCGGTCACTACCCCCATAGATGTGGCGACGGCAAAGAACGGCTTTGTGAATGCACCCAGCGCATAGCCGACGGCGGTAATCCATTTCCGATTGCCCAGCCAGTCGCTCAATACTCCTGAAAAAACCTTGACTATAAGTGCGGTAGCCTCGGCCAGACCTTCCACAATGCCGACTGTGAAGGCCGACGCGCCGAGCGTTCCTACCATAAACAAAGGTAAAAGGCTATGGATCATCTCGGAAGACACATCCATCAGCATGCTTACACAGCCCAACACCCAAACGCCTGTGGGAATCCGCCTCAGTATGATCTGTTTACCGTTCATAACCGCCTATAACCATCTGATACGGTAGATCAAAACAATGAAAAAATCTATAGAAACAGCATTTAAAAAAGCAAAGCCGGGGGTAATCCCGGCTTTGCCAATCAGGAAGAAAGATTAATACCGTTTATTCAGGCATACTTTCGGGCGCCGGTGAAACGTTGTCCGTCATGTCCGGAGCCGCGCCGCCCGTGTTTTGCTGTTCTGTTGCCGCAGGGCTTTTCTGAGGCATGGCGGAAGCGTCCTTCTGCGGTGTGCATGCTGACAGGGCCAGCAGCGAACAAATTGCCAAAACTGATGTAATCTTCGTAACTTTTTTAATCATTTTTTTCTCCCCAGTGCCAATAGCACTTCATTAATTCTGGAGGATTTATAAAAGGAAAATGTTAAGAAAAAATTAACATGCAAAATATTTTTGCCGGACCGCATATTTTCCCTTGCTTTTAAATATTTTTGGAAGCATAGTACTGTTTCTGTTAAATCATGCGACTATACATAACCCAAATGCAAAATAATAATCTAACAGTAACTGTCCGGCATGGACCGTGCTTTATACAGTAAAGCCGGCGCGCGGGATGTTTGTGAAAATACGGAGAACAGATGAGCGTTACGATCGATTTTGAACAGTTCGGATTAAAAGAAGAAATACTTAAAGGGGTCAGGGAAGCGGGTTTTGTCACCCCCAGCCCCATCCAGATGGAAACCATCCCGGCAATACTTGCGGGGCGGGATGTAATGGCGCAGGCACACACGGGAACGGGCAAAACCGCCGCATTCGGACTGCCGCTTATGAATAACATGACCTCTAAAGATCAAATGCTGGTGCTCGCGCCTACGCGGGAACTGGCCATGCAGGTAAGCGACGAGCTCTATAAACTCGGCAGATTCGCCGGGATAAAAACCGGGGCCATCTGTGGCGGGCAGTCTTATACACGCCAGCGCGCCATGCTCTCAGGCGGGGCACAGGTTGTGGCGGCAACCCCCGGGAGGCTTCTGGACCTTCTTTCCTCCGGAAAAAATGAATTCCGCCCCAAATACGTGGTACTGGACGAGGCGGATGAAATGCTCGACATGGGCTTTTTCGACGATATAAAAGCCATCTTCGAATACCTCCCCAAAGACAGGCAGACCCTTCTGTTCTCCGCCACCATCCCTAAAATGGTTGAAAAACTCGCATCCAGCTTTCTGAAAGATCCCCTGCGCGTTAATACCAAAGGCTCCCAGGCAGCCACAAACGCAGATATCGATGAATTATATTTCGTAATAGAAGAGTATGAAAGAGATAATTCATTGATAAGATTAATAGATTTCTACGATCCCACAAAAGCCATAATTTTCACCAGGACAAAAAAAGACGCTGACCGCGTCAGCACGGCCCTCGTGGCACAGGGTTATCCTGCCAAATGCCTTCACGGCGACCTTTCCCAGCCACAGCGGGAAGAAGTCATCAAAAGCTTCCGCAAAGGGGAGATATCTCTGCTGGCGGCAACGGACGTGGCAGCCCGGGGGCTGGATATAGCCGACGTATCCCACGTATTCAACTACCATCTGCCGTTTGACCCCGAAAGTTACGTCCACCGCGTGGGGCGCACGGGCCGCGCGGGGAATAAAGGGATCGCGGTTACACTCGTAACACCGCAGGAATATCGCGGGCTGACGCGTATACAGAAATTCACCGGCGCTGATATCACATACCGAAAAGTCCCCACGCTTTCAGAAGCACATGAAAACCTTGTCGCTACGCTTGTGGAAAAGGTACGGGAGACTAAACAGGCTCCCCTCGCCTCTTCACTGGTTAAAATACTGGAACAAGAGATGGATATGCGGGAAATCGTACTCCGCATGGCATCAATGGTGTGGTCAAACGAGGGATTCTCCGGCCCCGAACATCTCGGGGTACATGGGAAAAAGCTGGAAATGCTGCACTCAGACAAGGGTCAGCAGAGTGACAGCAGACGCCACGCCCGCCCTAACAGCCACTCCAGCCATAACTCCACATGGTTCAACCGCAGGAAAACATTCGGCGGCAAAGGGGGGAGAAACACCCCCGGAAAGAAACGCTGAAATAACGCTAGTAGTGTCCGTTCCCCTGCCTGGCTTGGGAACGGTGCGTTTTTGATTCACTTGAAAAAAGCCTTGTTATCGTTTTTTTTATACACAGGTTCGAGATAAGCACAATGCCGGCTTCTTTTGCCGCCTGTACGGCTTCTTCAGACTCCACCCCTTCCTGTAGCCACACCACAGGCACACCGATCCCGGCAGCCTCATTTACAACTCCGGCGGCGAACTCACTTCGCCGGAATACATCAACAATATCCGGTCTGACCGGCAGCTCATGAAGGGACCTGTAACAGGTCTGGCCACATATGATGCTTTCTTTTGGATTTACCGGGTAAACATTGTAGCCTTCATCTATCAGAAACTCCATTACCTTGTTGCTAGCGGACTCTGTATTGCCGGAGGCACCAACCACGGCGATATTCCTGGCTTTTGACAGTATATTTTTCAATTCTGTGTCCGACGGGTTCATAAACTTCCCCCATAACTTAATATAATTAAAGTTATGTCATCAACACATTTTGGCAACATAAAATATTGTGGTAAAAAAATAAAAAAGGGTATAGGTTGTTAAATGGAGGATATTATGCTCGCCGGACTGCACGCCGCGGCGTCCGCCCTGTCTACAGTGGCAACCGTAACGGCGGTAAACGCAAACAATGTGGCCAATATCAATACCCCGGGATACAAATCCCGCTATGCCGCATTGTCGGAGATGGTGACCGGCGGTGTCAAAGTAAGCTCCATCCGGAGGGACGATTCCCAGGGCGCACTACGCCCCATAAATCATCTGTATGATCCCGCAATAACCGGCAGGGACAATTTCGAACTGGACGACGGCCTTGCGCCGACTTACACACGAAACGGTGTGTTCTCACGGGATTACGCCGGGAATATCACCGACCCTCTCGGCAGGGTACTCTTTTACAACGCCCCTCCCAACGTAAATATAGGCGAAGACGGGACAATTTATAAAGATAGCGATCCTATAGGCAGGATACAGCTTTACGACGGCACCGGCACGCCCATGCCGCAAACCGCGCAGCATATCATGTCCGGCAGGCTGGAGATGTCAAACCTGCCTCTTCTGAACGAGTCAATAAACCAGATCATCAACCTGCGCGCCTTTGAGGCCAACGCCGCTTCATTCAGGGCCATGAATGAAAACCTGGGGACTGTTATAAACATGGTGCGGTAAAATAATTTTTCGTCATCATTGCGGATGCATTCCCGTGCAGGACTGCTTTCTTACGGTCATCAATTGCTGATACTTTTCCCCGTCACTGCGGCCGGAATGTCCCTTCCGGTCATTGCGGACTCCGAGCCGCAATCCAAAATAAAATTAATATGGTATTTCTTTATTATTTCATTCCGGATCCCGGGTCAAGTCCGGACTGACGTATTTATATGGCAAGTTTAATTTAATTTTGCTGCGCTTTGTCCGGCACCATAGTGCCATAAAGCAGCATAGGATTGGTTTTATTGGCGGATGCCAGCGTTCTCAGCGTGACTGTGCCGTCCGGCACTTTATAGCCTTTGTCAAGAAGCCTCCGCATCCCCTCTTCATAGGTTACGCCGTCTACAGCCAGAAGCGCTTCCACGGAAACCAGTTCGGCCGTCGGATACGCCGTAACCGTTGCGGTGGGCGCCGCGGACAGATACACTATCCACACTGTGAAGGCAACAGCTACCAGAATATTCACAGCCAGCTCTTTTACTCCGGCGGATCTGCCTTTAATATACCCCAAAAACGGTTTCATGTTCAGCAACATGTGGATAAGCACAGCCAGAATAAATGTGATGCTGAAAATAATGTGCGCCCACAGCGACGGCATGTGCGGGCCTATCTTGAAATAAAGCGTTAACCCGCTCACCGTGACAACGACAGTTGCCATCATCAGACCGACTGAAGAAAGTTTTCTAATGTTCATACCTAACCTCCGTTATGCAATATTAAATGCAAAAGCTGTGCCAACAAAAAAAACACTTAATTAACAGAAAGTTAGCTATGTACATTATGTGCGCATTATGTCACCCAGTGTGAACTTATTGCTCACTTCTTTAGTTTTTTTCTGAACAGGGGCTGCTTCGTTTCTCTGAGCCGGAGCGCCTCCACCCATCTTCATACTCAGGCTCACCCGCCCCCGCCCTTTATCCACGGACAGTACTCTGACTTTCACCTTCTGGCCGACGGAAACAACCTCTTTAGCCGCCTTTACGAATTTATCCGCCAGTTCCGAAATATGCACAAGGCCGTCGTTTTTCAGCCCGATATCCACAAAAGCGCCGAAATCCACTACGTTTGTAATCTTTCCTTCGAGAACCATCCCTTCTGACAGTGATTCGAGATTCACAATCTCTTTCTTGAAAATTACAGACTCAACGGTATCACGCACATCTCTGTCGGGTTTTTCAAGGTTGTCTATAATATCTTTCAATGTGAACTCACCAATGCCGAGGTCGGCGGCAAGCGCGGACAGGGCGGATTTCACGGCGCCACGTACTTTGGAAGCGTTCTCCGGCGTGAGGTTGAGTTTTGAAAGTAGGCTGTGCACCGCATCATAGCTCTCCGGGTGAATGAACATGGCATCCAGCGGCTCTTTACCTTCATATATTTTCAAAAAACCCGCACACTGGCGGTATATCCCCTCCCCAATACCGGCGATCTTCAGAAGCTCTTCACGGCAGGAGAAGCGCCCGGCCTTCTCCCTGAACAACACGATTTTTGTTGCAAGGCTGTTGTTCAGGCCGGATACATAACTTAACAGTGAAGCGCTGGCGGTGTTCAGGTTCACTCCGACGCTGTTGACCACATCCTCAACCACCGCCTGAAGAGATTTTTCAAGCTGTTTTTTGTTCACGTCGTGCTGATACATCCCCACCCCTATGGAGCGCGGCTCGATCTTCACAAGCTCCGCCAGCGGGTCGATTACGCGGCGGGCTATGGATATAGCCCCGCGGATGGTGACATCCAGATCGGGAAACTCTTTGGCGGCCACTTCACTGGCGGAATAGACGCTCGCCCCCGCCTCGTTCACTATGGTATAGGGAACATCCAGCTTTTCTTCATCTATGATTTTAGCGACAAATTCTTCCGTCTCACGGCTGGCGGTGCCGTTACCGATAGCGATGGCATTGATTTTTTGCTTATTTATAAGCTGCACCAGCGTTTTTTTGCTGCCCGCGTAGTCGTTCTGAGGCTGGACGGGGTATATGACGCCATAATCAAGAAGCGCCCCGGTTTCATCCACCGCCGCAAACTTGCAGCCAGTACGGAAAGCCGGGTCAAGCCCCAGCACCTTCCGCCCTTTCACCGGCGGGGTCATTATTAAACTTTTAAGGTTATCTGCGAATACTCCAATGGCGCGCTCTTCCCCGACGCTTTTCAGCGCCGACCGCACCTCCAGTTCCACGCTGGAAGCAAGCATCGTTTTATACGCCCGGCTGACGGCCTTTACAGTCTGCGGGTTTGCCGCAACCCCCTTCTGACCGGCGATGGTGGTAACAGCGTTTATGCAAAGCTCTTCGTCCAATTCCACGGTGACTTTCAGCACCTCTTCCCGCTCCCCGCGGAATATGGCCATCACCCTGTGCGGCGGGATTGTGGCAACCTTCTCGTCGAAATCATAATAATCTTCATAGGCGGTGCGCTCACCGCCTTCCCCGGCGCGGACGGATTTTATGGACGCGCTGGTCTGAAACAACTCGCGGACGCGCTGTTTGATATCAAGGTCGTGCCCGATTCGCTCTATGATTATATCACGCGCCATATTCACAGCGGTATCGGCGTCGGACACCTTGTCGTTTATATATTTCGCAACCTCTCCATCCAGCCCGGAGAGATCCTCACGGGATGAAATATAGTCCGCCAGCGGCTCCAGCCCGGCCTCTTTTGCGATATCCGCCCTGGTTTTCTTCTTCGATTTATACGGCGCGTACAGGTCTTCCACAAAGGAAAGAGTTTCCGCGGCCAGTATCTGCGCTTTCAGCTCCGGCGTGAGTTTGCCCCGTTCATCTATCAGATTGATAACTTCAGTCTTGCGTTTTTCAAGGTTCTGGAGGTATTCGTAACGCTCCAGCACGGCGCGGATCTGGATCTCGTCCATCGCCCCCGTCTGCTCTTTGCGGTAGCGCGCGATAAAGGGCACGGTGTTACCCTCCTCAGCGAGGCGGATAAGGCTTTCAATGAAGTGGGGCTTAAAGGGAAACTCACTGCATAATCTGGCTAACATTCAATAACACCTTCCTTATTTGAAGTGCGTATTGTACAGAAAAAACCCCACCGCGCAAGGGGTGTTTTATATAACCGCGCCGGCTGTCAGTTCTTTTCCAAAACAGCCACCAGTTGATCCACTTCTGTCAGAACCGACGCACTCTTCTCTTTCAGCATGCTGTCTATAAGCGAAAACACCTCTGCGCTGGCGGCATTCAGCGTCTGCAAGTTTGCCGCTATATCAGCGTCCTTCCCGACCAATGCCGCCAAAGAATTACCGTAAGACGCTACATGGTTTGCAGATGAATGCACAGTGGCATGCGGTTTTTCAATTTTGATAAAGGAAGGCGTTTTACTGAACTCCTGCCGCCCAAGCCCGGTATCGTACCATTTGCCCAGCCTGCAATTATGATGGTCCACGCTGTTAAAATTCCCCGACTCGATGGAAGGGTTGATGTAATTATAAAGATTATGAACGAACACTGCATGGTCCGTTTTGGCCAGGTTCCCGAAGAGGGCGTTTGTGACTAACCTGACGAATTTCGAAATGCGCACCGCGTTCTCTTTCTGCGATAATCCCATGTTCGCGATTGCGAAGATGGCTTCGGTTGCGTCCTTTATGAAGTCAGACAGAGTGTGTGTGTTTTTATCAATATCTGAAGCCACTTTAGATATATTATCCACTATTTTTATTATATCCTGGCTTGCGACATTGGTACGTTCAGCAAGCTTGCGCACTTCATCCGCCACAACGGCGAACCCCCGCCCCGCCTCGCCGGCCCGGGCCGCTTCAATGGACGCGTTCAGCGCGAGAAGATTGGTCTGGTCGGCCACATCTTTGATAAGTCCGGCCATATTCGTGATGCGCCCGCTGTATTCATTCAGAGACGCCGTCTTGCCAAGGGCGCTTTTTGCCATCTTATCCAGTTCGTCAATGTCCCCGGAAACTGTTTTCATTTTGCGCATGGTGTTTACAGTATCCGACAAAATAGTATCTATGCCGTCTTTCAGCGGCCTTATATCGTTCACAACCCCGCTGAGAAACTCCTGCGTATCTTTAAAGGAAGCCGATACCGCCACCAAATGTTCGTTTACTCTTCGTTCAATAGACAGGGGCAGGGCACTTACGGCTTCAAGAATGTACCCGGTGTACCCGTCGCTCAGCGGCTTTTTCTTTACTTTAAAAAGTTTACTGTCAACGGTTATATGCCGGTTTTCATTTTCGTCCAAAAATTCTTTATTACACAATATGTCAGCCTGCCGGCCGGCGCCGGACAAAACACACTCACCGCCTTTGAATACAACATACACGCAGTCGTCCATAAGCTCGCCGAGAGCCTTAAGCAAAGCGGTATCAACGGACTCCTTAACTTCAACACAACGGGCACCAGGCTTGCTTTTTCTCAACCCGAACATAATACCTCCCTTTTCAGAAATTAAGAGAAACAAGATATATATTAACTATCAATAAATATCAACAAGATAATCTAGCACTAAACTATTGTACTGCCTGAGCTATTCACTCAATAATCTCTCAGCATGTGAACAACAATGATTTTATTGAAGTCTAGGCCGCCCGTATAAGTTGCATCAGTCATCAGGCAAGGCGGGGCGACATTGACTTTCCGCGCCATAGTCTGTATGATTGCAGGAACAGAAGTAGATGGAGGGAAATTGATTTATGGAGCTTTCATGCTGAAGGTACCGAAAGAGCTGATGGACGTGCTCGTCTGTCCCAAATGCCAGGGAAAAGTTGAACTGAACGAAGAGCGCGGCGGCATAGTATGCAAAAAGTGCAAACTGGTTTATCCCGTGACGGAAGATATACCCGTGATGCTTATAGACTCGGCAAAACCTATCGAAGAATAGGAGTAATTCATGGAGATCCTGACTGCGGCGCAGATTAAAGCGGTTGAAGAGACGGTTATCAGCGAAACAGGCATTCCCGCTATCGTCTTGATGGAGCGTGCCGGACTGGCGGTATTCGGCGAGTGTGCTGAGCGCATAACCCCGGACGCGAAAATACTCATACTCGCTGGCAGGGGCAATAACGGCGGCGACGGGCTTGTTACTGCACGCCTCTTCCATAACGCCGGGTTCGACGTCACTGTCATGATGCCCGCCGGCAAAACCGCCCTGTCGAAACAGACCGGCCAGCAAAAGAATATACTGCGCAACAGCGGGGTAAAAATCCAGGAAATATCCCAGAAACGGGTTCTCCCGTCAATGGACGGATATGATCTCATAATAGACGCTCTTTTGGGCACCGGGCTGAATCGCCCCGCGGACGAATTTCTATCCGGGATAATAAACGCCGCCAATCGCGCCTCAGCCTGGAAGGTAGCGGTGGACATCCCCAGCGGGCTTGACGCCTCTTCATGCAACATCATCGGCGAAACCTTCCTGGCCGATCTCACGGTCACATTCTGCCGTCCGAAAGTACCCCACCATCTGCACCCCGCCAAAGCGTTCTGCGGAGAGGTCGTCACCGCCGATATAGGCATAGCCGACGCGTCAGTGGAGAAGGTGAAGGCCGCCCTGCACTTCCTGACGGAACGTAACACACCGCCCATGCCGGAAAGGGAGATATATGGACATAAGGGGAATTACGGTCATGCTGTTATTATAGGCGGTTCCGCCGGAAAATACGGGGCGGCGGTCATGTCGTCGCTGGCGGCGCTGCGGGGGGGCGCGGGACTTGTAACCTGCGCTTTGCCGAATCTCTCCCCCCTCAGCGCATGGCCGGAACTCATGGGGTTTCACAGCGGGGACAAGCCCTCCTTCACGCCGGCAGACGCCGACGCCGTGACGGAGTTCTGCCGGAGCAAATCCGCCGCAGCAATAGGGCCGGGGTTGTCACGCACTCCGGAATGCCTGGAGTTTGCGCAAAAAATTATTAAATCCACGGAAATACCGCTGGTTATAGACGCCGACGCTCTTTTCGCGCTGGACGCGGAAACCCTTAAAATTCTTGGAAACCGGGCGGTGTTGACTCCGCACATAGGTGAATTCGCACACATGCTGGGTGTAAATAAATCCACAGTGGAGCAAGACAAGCTTGCCCTGGCCGGGGAGTGCGCACGCAAAAACAAAATATATCTTATCTTAAAAAGCTCGGAAACCATAATTTCCACGCCGGACGGACAACAGTATGTATCCGTCTGGGGCACTCCCGCACTATCCAAAGGAGGGAGCGGCGATATTCTGACCGGAATATTGACGGCGCTTCTCGCGCAGGGATATCACATGGCCGACGCCTGCAAACTGGCCTGCCGCATCCAGGGGGAAGCCGCCCGCACGGCACAGAAAACCCGGAACGCCTTCGCCGTAAGCCCTACAGATATTCTAAACTCTATAGGTACGCTGTTCTGATGCCCCGCTATACCTTCGATAATATGGCGGAAGCAAAAGCTGCGGAAACGCTCTGGCCGCTCGTCAAAGAGAGCCGCTACATCCTTCTGACCGGCGAACTGGGCAGCGGCAAAACCACGCTCGTAAGAAATATAGCCCGTATGCTGGGCGTTTCAGATATTGTGGCAAGCCCGACATTTTCCATACATAATACCTATACTTCCGGTGTGCTCACCATACTCCACTCCGACCTGTACCGTCTGAAATCAACCGTCGAGCTTGAACAGACGGGTTTTTTTGAACTCATCGAATCGGCGGGTTATGTGTTTATTGAGTGGGCGGATCTTTTTAATATAAAAGATATGCTTGAAAGGTACGCTGAAATCCGTATAATAAAAACCAGCGAAACGGCAAGACGGTACGAGGTTGAGACAAAATAATGGACATACGCCAGCGCCAGCTTATCGGCCTTAAAAACAACCTTGAAAATATTGAACTCTACCTTAAAGAGATAGAGCAGACGCTTGATATCCTTGATACAAGCCCTGATTTACAGGTACAAAGCGAATGCAGGCTGCGGCTTGCACAGATTCAGCAGCATATTTTTTCCATAAGCTGCTCCCTGTCGGAGCCGGAGACAGGAAAAACCCAAAAGTTAACATCCTGAGATCCGCGGATCCGCGTAATTGCCCGATCATCCTATTGAATAATTCCGCCGGTAATGCTATTCTTTAAAGTTAAATATTAAGTCAATTAAAAGGAA
>JAVBTI010000041.1:0-32279 GCA_031556255.1 Deferribacterales bacterium
AATACGGCGCACTGCTCGTCTTTTTTCCGTCGCTCGTTCTGGGCTGGCACTACGGCAGGCACAAAAGCCTTCCTGCAGTGATATTTATCCACTTTTTTTACAACTTCATACTTTTTCTGTAAGGAGGCATATGAAAAACCACCCCGTTTATAAAAAAGCTTACTTCCACGCTGTACGCAGGGCGATGCAGGAGAACGAGATCTTCATGTGCAGGTTTATGGAAAATGTGGCGGTGCACTATGACATAACCGCGCTGGAAAAGCTTGACGCAGTGCTGGTAAAAATTCCGGACAACGACCTGTTTGATCTGATCATGGGAAATAAAAAGCCCGAAGATTTCACGGGGACATTTGATAATAGTATTTTAGACGCTATTGTGAAGGGGACGGCAACGCGCTGATATGCATAAGATACCGTTTCCTTAATTATTCCCCGACAGCTTCGCCCATTCGGCACACCCTAACAGAGCCGCGTCATTTTTAAGCGTGGCAATTCCTATGTCCGTCTTTCCTCTGAACGCCGGAAACACAAGCATCTCAAGCAGCTCCATCATTCTGGGGAAAAAAGCGTCCGACAGTTCGCTCAGACCGCCGCCGATCCGCACAGCCTTAGGTGTGAAAATATTTATCAGCGTCGCTACTGTATGCGCCATATGCATCGAAAAAAGATCAAACGCCGCAAAAGCCGCGAAATCACCCTTTTTATAGAGCCGCGCAATCTCCGCAGGATCTTCCGTGCCGCAAAATCCCAGCACTTCCTGAAAATCGTTCACTATGGCGGAAGCGGAACAATACTTTTCCACGCACCCGCGTTTACCGCAGCCGCACGGCCTCCCTTCGGCAACAAGGGTCATGTGGCCCAGTTCGGCTCCGGTTATATCGCCGGTCAGGAGACGGCCGTCCATGATAATACCGCCGCCCACGCCGGTTCCCAGCGTAAGAAAAATCAGTGAGCCGGCCGGGGCGGCAAAACCATGCCTATATTCACCCAGGGCGGCCATATTTGCGTCGTTTTCTATTAATAAAGGTATATTGAGGTTCAGGTCCGCCGCCAGAGAATTACCGGACATGGCGGGAATGTTCGGGGCAAAGAGCACTTTGTCGCCCTGTTTGTCATAAACGCCGGGAATCGCCATAACAACGGTATTTTCTCCGTAAGCGGCCACAATGGCACGCAGCGTTGTCACAAGCTCACCGTAATCCTGCGGAGTAGCTGTGTTCGCACGGTTTGCCACCGCGCCGTCAGATGATACCACCCCGCTTTTTATCCATGTACCGCCGATGTCTATCGCCAGCATCGTGTATATTACCCGCCTGCGTGATTTTTGAAGCTCCAGGGAAATAGCCGCTCGAATTCCTCCCTGCCTCCGGGATCGCGACCCATGTTTCTTTCCCAGACTAAAGCGTGCTCCATACAATAATATACAAAAACATCCGGCCAAAGTCGACGGAATAATCCGGTCATATTATTTAAAATCTCACGCCGGAGCGGCATGAAGTACCTGAACTTCCCGTCCAGCGCCGGAGACAGGTCGCCCTGCAATATAACGGAACGCTCTTTTCGCTCCCTCATTCTGTCGATCAGGAGCGGGGGCGCACGGAACGTGGATATACTGACATACTCCACTGCGGACGCGGGCACAGCCTCTGTGAGCTGACATATCAGGCGGATATAGTCTTCCGCGCTCCCGTCACGGCAGATCACCGGGTCAAAGTGGAATGCCACCCGGTACCCCGCCTCCGCGCATGCGCGGGCCGCTTCCAGCCTATCAACAAGCCCGGCGGCACCGCGCTCTTCGGCGTCGATTATATGCTGAGGGTTCAGGCTCCATGACACAACAATATTTCTGGGATTAAGGTTCAGGAGATTACTGATGTTAGCCGATTTCGTCTTGAATTCGAACTGAATGACATCCTGACTGTTGACAATAGGTGTTAACAGGCGGGTGAACGGAAAAAGACCGTCCAGCGCAAGGCTGTCCGATAATTCACCGGTACCGAGCCGCCGGGGAATGCCCTCTTTTATGAGCGCACGCACCGAATCGGTTATCCGTTGGGTATCTCCGCTTACGCGTATGTTCCTGTGCCCCAGGTAGGCTTGTAAAATGCAGTAGGAGCAGTCGAAGGGACACCCCTCCATTACGTCGGTGGTGTAATAGTTGCAACACCTGTATATCTTCGTGCCGGGACAGGGATGGCAGTAGTTTTCGTGCTTCTGCACGACCACGATCTCGCTTTTGCTGTCCGGCACCTCGTCCGCGCTTTCCACAACTGTAAAGGCCTGCCCTGCGAGTTCAAGCTCCTTCACCAGCGGTGAGCCCAGCGCCGTCCGTTCAGCATAGATCACTTTTCTGTTTCCCCCAGCAGGGTATAGAGGGCACGCACATCCCTGCGGTATTCACCGAGCAGCTTCAGCATGCCTTCATACTGTTCCGCGCTTTTAGTGATAAAGTTCCAATACAGAGTGGGGGTCTCCCAGTTGTCCTTATTGGCCACCGTAACCGTGCCGTTCATCATGCCCACAATACTGTCCACCTCCGCCCTGGTGGGGGATCTGCGGTCAGTCAGGGCAGCATGAACAGCGTGATCGTATGTCACACCCGTGATCCTGTCCGCAAAATCGGCCACCGATTCAACAAACTGCCGGAAGGACTGGAGTGACGGCAATGCTTTCATTATATAGTCCGTAATGTAAGCTGTCTTATCCTTATCCATACCCGCCAGACAGCCGAGAATCTTCCACGGCACGTTCTTTTGCCCTATATAAGTTACCAGCGTTTCGTTCCAGCCGGAAGCGGCGGCAAAAACCCGCAGGCATGCGTCCAGGTTATTCTTAATAGCGGAAGGGAGCGGAAGGGCAGCGAAATTGATACCCAACTCTGCGCATTTATTATATATCGCCAGCCACTCAACAAAGGTCACTGTGTCAATGCCGTATATTTCAATGGAGAGTGCGAACGCCTGTTCAAGACTCTCAAGATTGACAAGAAGAGTCAGCTCCTGCATGCCGTCAAAGTCGGCCAGCAGATAGATATCCCCCTCTATTTTAGCCGCCGGGGGCGGGAGGATCTGCGCCGGAGTGAGCAGACGGGCTGTCCAACGGAGAGTTTCCCTGTCCGGCGGGTCATAAAATGCTGCAACTGTCGGGTTAAGAGCCGAAAATCGCTTCAACATAGGCCACCGGATCGAAGGGCATGATATCGTCAGGCTGCTCTCCCAACCCCACATAGCGCACAGGGATGCTCAGCTCCCGGGCGACGCGCATGACTATACCTCCCTTGGCGGTACCATCCAGTTTCGTTATAGCAAGGGATGTGATGGGGATTGCGGCGTTAAAAGCCTTTGCCTGCGCCAGCGCGTTCTGCCCTGCCGTGCCGTCCAACACGAGTAGCACTTCCTGCGGCGAACCGTGGTTCGCCTTGGCTATCACGCGTTCTATCTTCTTAAGTTCTTCCATGAGGTTGTGCTTGGTATGCAATCTTCCGGCAGTGTCGATGATCACAAGGTCCTTACCGCTGGATTTACCTGATATTACAGCATCAAAGGCTACCGCCGCGGGATCGCCACCCTCCTGCTGGGAAACAAGGGGGACGCCGATCCTTTCGGCCCAGCTTTTAAGCTGCTCTATGGCGGCGGCACGAAAAGTGTCGGCGGCGCAAAGGAGCACCTTTTCGCCCCTCTCTTTGGACATTTTAGCAAGTTTGGCTATGGTAGTGGTTTTTCCGGAGCCGTTCACGCCAATAACCAGTGTTACCCAAGGTTTAACATTCCTTTTTTCTTCAGGGAGTGGTGGAAATATCGCCACTGCCTGCTTTTTAAGCTCCTCAAGAAGGTGTTGGGGAGTTTTGAGGGCGGCACGGTTTTTGCGCACCCCGTCCAACAGTTCCTCCGCCAAAGGTGCTCCGGTATCGGCAAGGATAAGCCGCTCCTGAAGCTCGTCCCACACGCTCTCGTCAATATGTTCCCCAGAGAAAAGAGAGGATATCTGTGAGGATGTTTTTTTCAGTCCGGCCTTAAAACGGGAAAAAAGGCTTTTTTTGGTATTGTCCGTCATTGGCCGTTATTTTTACCGCCATAACGCGCGTTATACTCGTTAAAAAGCCGCTGGCACGCACCTTCCAGACTGTTTATCATGGACGTGAGATCCAGCGACGCGGACGGGTATTTGGTCTGCCCCTCGATCTCTTCGGCAATACTTCCGATATTGGTAAGCCGCAGGTTTCGTGAAGAGCCTTTTATGCTGTGGGCAAGATTTCTCAGAGCATTGTAATCTTTCAGCGTAACGGCGGCGCGCATCTGCCTAAGCTCTTTCTGCACCCCCGTAAAGAACTGGCCGAAAAGGTTTATCAGCATATTCTTATCCGGAATGCCCAGAGTGCGGGAAAGTTTGTCTATATCTATCACGTCTTCGCCGGGAGCGGGGGTGGTCAGGCCCGAACGCGCCCGGTCTATCGTATCCCGCAAGGCCTTGACACTGATAGGTTTTGTAACATATCCATCCATGCCCATGTTCAGATATTCTTTAATATCGGAATCCTTGGCGTTATTGAGGATGGCGATTATGGGGGGGCATCTGAACGCTGACGACATCTTGGATTTGTAGATAAACTCGCCCAATGCGTCTTTATTCAGAGCGGGTGACGAAGTATCTATAAACACAAGTTCGTATCCTTCGGTTATTTTACGGCGCAATTCGTCGAAGCTAAGCGCCAGATCGACAAAATAGCCGGACTGCTCCAGAAACATGGTCATAAGCCTGCTGTTGATAGGATTATCCTCGAAAAGCAAAGCCCTGTTAGACATCTAAGCCCCCTTAATGCTGGTCAGATTATATTTGTAAATATACTTATATTGATCCATTATTTCAAGAAAAATGCGCAGGAGTACTGAAAAAGGAGGATTTAACTATAAATACTCATCCCGGTCCCGAAGAGGTTGGGATAGCGTATTGGCTGCAGGCTGCATCATCCGTACCGGGTTTGGCTTGCGCAAAAAACCAAATGCGTAATACAAATGAGATCCTTAAACGCACTTGATTTTTTGCGCAAACCACACTATCCGGCTCTTTAAAATTATTCCGCCTTGTTACCCACTCCGAACAGACCGACTATGTTAAAGCCTGAGTCCACGTGCAACACCTCCCCCGTCACATTTTTCGCCAAATCACTCGCCAGATAGACTGCCGCGCCGCCGCAGTCATCGATATCTATAGGCCTGCGCAAGGGTGCGCTCTCACCGATCACCGAGAGTATTGATCTGAAGCCGCTTACTCCGGACGCTGCAAGCGTTTTGACTGGCCCGGCAGAGATAGCGTTAACACGTATTGATTTAGATGCGCCCAGATCCACCGCCAGATATCGTACCGTGGAATCCAGAGCCGATTTAGCCACCCCCATTACGTTATAATTCTGCACAACTTTCTCTCCGCCATAGTAGGTCATGGTTATTATGCTGCTGTTCTCTTTCATCAGCGGTTCGGCATGCTTTGCAACAGCGATAAGGGTGTAAACGCTGATATTCATGGTTGTGAGGAAGGCATCCCGCGCGGTCTCAATATATCTGCCAGCGAGCGCCTCCTTTGGCGCGAAGGCCACGGAGTGCACAAGTATATCAAACTGCCCGAAATCTTTTTTCACCTTCCCGAAAAGGGTTTCAATGGCCGCATCATCTGTAAGGTCGCATTCTTCGCAAAATTTAACACCCAGGTCATCAGCGATAGGCTTAACACGTTTTTCCAGCACCGAACCGGCATACGAAAGGCCCAGTTCCGCTCCATGCTGCTTCAGGTTCCTGGCGATACCATACGCTATGCTCTTATCGTTGGCAATGCCGAAAATCAAAGCTTTTTTACCAGTCAGAAGTCCCATTATAACACCTCAATCTTTATCAATAACAATTATCAGCTCTCTGATATTTTTAACTTTATGCGCCTTTATCTTCCCGCCGGCGTCAGCACCGTCAGGCAAATAAATGATTTTTGCGCCGAGACGCACTGCTTCCCCCACACGCGACGCCATATTTGAAACCGGGCGAACCTCGCCCGACAACCCCACTTCCCCCGCGAACACCGTGTCGCGCCCCAGCGCCCTGTCTTTGAATGACGACAGAAGCGCCGCACATACCGCGAGATCGGCTGCGGTTTCAGTGATTTTCAGTCCGCCAGCCACGTTCAGGTAAATATCCGCGCCGGAGAAATTAACCCCGCCGCGCTTTTCCAGTACCGCCACAAGCATCTGGAGTCTGTTCGGATCGAACCCCGTGGCATTGCGCCGGGGAAATTGAAAAAATGTCGGCGCCACAAGTGCCTGTATCTCCACAAGGAAAGAGCGCGTTCCCTCCATGACAGGGCATATGGCCTGCCCGGAGGCGGCCGTGCCGCTCTGTTGTATGAAAAGGTCGCCCCCCACCTGCACAAGCCCACGTTCCGTCATTTCGAACAGCCCCACCTCATTTGTTGAGCCGAAGCGGTTCTTGACGGTGCGAAGGAGGCGTATACCCCGGGAGTAATCTCCTTCGAAATATAGCACCGTGTCCACAAGATGTTCAAGCACTTTCGGCCCGGCAATGGCGCCGTCCTTTGTCACCTGCCCGACTATGAAGACGGTCAGCCCTGTGGATTTGGCGATCTCCACCAGTCTGTATGTAATATGCCGCACCTGCCCCACGGTACCGCCGGACGATGCAAGCTCGGCGCTGACTATGGTCTGTATCGAGTCCACCATCACAAAGCTGTATTTTTCCACTTCAAGCGCCGCCAACAGATCCTCAAAAGAGGAGGTGGTAAGGAGCTGGACGTTGTCACATTTCACATGTAAACGTTCCGCCCGCATCTTGATCTGCTCGGCGGACTCTTCGCCGGACACATAGAGCAGTTTTTTATTCGACCCGCTCAGAATCCCCGCTATTTGGAGCATTATGGTGGATTTGCCTATTCCAGGTTCGCCTCCGGCCAGGACGACGGAGCCTTTAACCACACCACCCCCCAGCACGAGGTCGAGTTCATCCATTCCCGTAGGGAAACGGATGGTCTCCACCCCCGCGACATCGTTAAGGCGCACCGGCCTGGCGGTAGGAGTATAATGTCCGCCGGCGGCGGTCTTTTTCTCAACTATTTCCTCGGCGAAAGTGTTCCACCCTCCGCAGTCAGGGCATCGCCCCAGCCATTTGGGCGAAGCGGAGCCGCAGTTCGCACATACGTATCTGGTTTTTGTTTTTGCCATATTCAATCCATAACAGTTTTAACACAATAAACGCTGTGAGACAATATTTGCCTAAAGATATTTTTTATTATCCCGCACCAATCGGCATAAATATTGCCCACAGGGCATTTGCTGATGCCGTTAAACAACTTTTTTGCCGATAGCGAAGCAATTGTTTTTTCTTGTGCCGATCAGATTATTATTGCAGAAAACACAAGAGAAGATAGTAAAAAAGCGGCTATTACCCAAAACCTCCCTCTGTATTTAAATTATTAATAATTTGCCACATGTCTGCGTAACAATCGCTCAATCCATGATAAATATTTTAAAATTTCTATTTATATATAATAGTTATATAATTCATCGCAGGCCGCCGCCACGGACTGCGGGGCAACAGGTGCGGCATAGCGCAGTCTTCTCCGCAAAACCTGCTTAACAGGCTTTTAGGGAAAAAAGAAATTAATTGTTTCGGAAATAAAAAGATAAAATGAATCTGACTCGCTGGTATGGCAGAGTTACAGACTTGACAGCACTTCATGGTTCGGTCAAAAACATTAAATAATTGTCTTGACAAGTTATTTAATTAATTATAATACTTGACTAAGCAATCATTATTTAGATCATTAGAATAAGAACGTTGTATCATACTTCATCAATATAAGGAGGAGAGGATGGATACGAACAGTATTGATAAGAAAGCGCTTCTGCCGCTGTCGCGGCGTACACTGCTGAAAGCCGCCGGTGTCTTCGGAGCCGGTACGGTGCTTCCGGCCTGCTCGTCATCGTCGGACGGCGACGAAGGAGTCGCATACGCCGACCATTACGAAATGGACAAAAACCTGACCAACGCCTGGAGCACAGGCCCGCACAACTGCGGAATGCGCTGCAAGCATAAGCTGCACATCAACAGGAACGGCCGGGTCGTGGCCTTTACGTCCGAAGGGGACCAGCCCAGAAACACTCCGGGCCTCAAAGAGTCCGACGAGTCCCTGGAAGACCCGCAGAAGCGGGCATGCGTGCGGGGCTACAGCTACATCAAGCGCTGCTACCAGCCGGACAGGCTGAAATACCCGCTGCTCCAGACCTCGTACCGGGGCGATCCTAACGGTTTCAAAAGGATCACCTGGGAGCAGGCGCTGGACTACGTCGCGGAAAAAATCAGAAACGCGCAGACAAGGGCGCAAACTCTCGGCTACCTGCCCATAAAGGCTTTCTGGGACGTGTGCAAACTGTTTGCAAAAAATTCGGCAACAGGCACTTATCCGCTCGGATACCCTGCAATGGCGGTTTACGGTAACGCGTCGTTCGGCAACATCGCCGCGGCGTTATGGGACGGGATCGGCTACGACTCCGCCTACAACTCCGCCATAGACATGCTGAACTCCAAGCTCGTCATCTGCTGGGCGGTGGACGTAACCACATCTTTCGGCCATCAGGGCGCTTCTTACTGGTTCTATAACAAAGCCAGAGAAGCCGGAGTTCCGATAGTCGTCATAGACACTAAATATTCCGACACCGCCGCCACCATGGGCACCGGTGCCACATACAGCGGCCCGATGGGCGCGCCGGGCAGCACCCAAAACACAAGCAAGAAGATCCCCGCGTGGATCCCTGTCCGCCCAGGCACCGACATAGCCATGACCGCCGCGATGGCTTACGTTATTTACAGAAACAACCTTTACGACGAGGCCTTCCTGCGCAAGCACGTCTACGGTTTCTTCAAGGGCGATATGCTGTCTGTGTACCAGAACCCTCTTATACCGTCCGAATACGGCTACGTCCCCGCCAACTCTCTGGCGCCGGACTTCCTGCTGAAAGGTGCCAAAAATCTTTCGCTGGAGGAACAGTACAAGGCAGGCTCCGGCAACTACCAGAAACCTCCGACTCCCTCCGGCTTTGTGGGTATAGATGACATATATACCTATGATTTTTATAATCCGGTACCCGGCGGCGAATCTTTTGAAGAGTATCTGGCGGGGCTAGAGCGGGAGCGCTCAAAGGGCGGTTGGCTGCCGGACGGCACAAACCCCGGCGCGGGGATAGCTGAAGTGAACGGGGCCGATTATGACGCCGCCTCCGTAACGGACAAAGAGAAAGCATACAAAGCAGTCCTCGCGTACGCCGAGATGATGACCGGGGTGGCTGCCGACACAATAGAGGCACTGGCAAGACTTTACGCCACGGTGTCCGCAGCAAGGCTTGACGGCGGGGGCGGCCCGCAGAGGGAATACAACGGTATGTACTACGCATGGATGAATATCGCCCTCGCAGCCATGACCGGCAACTCCGACAGGAAAGGCGGCGGCCCCGGTTACAGCATGTTCAACGAGGCGGGCACATACAACTTCAACCAGAACTATCTTGTGGGCATGGGGAACAGACTGCCACCCAAGGACCAATTCCTCGTGTCCATAGACAAAGCGGCGGATATGATCTTCACCGGTTCGGACGGCCGCACGAGAGCGCAGATCGCGGAAGATTTCAAAGATTTCCACGGTCTTGACAAAAGCTCTCTTGCGAGCGACCCCGCCGAACCTAAAATGATTGAGATCGACATGCTGTTGAACTGCGCCAATCACGTGAGTTCCATGCCGAACACAAACAAGATGGTCATGGCGCTGACGGAGAAAAACGGTTCGAACTATCTTTTGAAAGACGTTATCACCATCGACCACTTTATGACGCCCACGGCTATGTACTCTGACCTCGTCCTCCCTGCCGCCCACCACTGGGAGGTTGCAGGCGTGGGTCTCTACTCAATGCCCGACCTGTTCTATATGGCGCAGGCGATAGACGTACTGGGCGAAGCCAGACCGGACAAGATGATCTGGGAGCAGGTCGCAGAAAAACTCGGCCTCGGCGCATCCACATACAGCCTGCATCCCGCATACCAAGACGCGGTTAATAAAGGCACATACGAATACCTGGGGCAGCCGTCCAAATACTACACCGACAAATACGGCCCAGTGACTATGCCGACATACGAAGAGTTCAAGCAGATGGGGCGCGTGAACCTGCCGCACAAGCAGTATAATCCCATGATCGGCATGAAAGACATCAATCCGATCAGCGACCGCACCACGGGCACCCGCGGCCTCCTGGGAACCACCACCGGCCTTATCAACCTCTACTCGCCCTATTATTCAGCGGTACGCCCCGGCCGGGTGGACAGCTACGGACCCAAATATATCCCGAACCCTGAAGGGTACGAGCAGCTTATAGACGCAAACGGAAACTTCACCGGCTATACCTCCCCCGATTCAAACCGCAGCTATACTCTCCAGCTTATCACAGACAAGCCCAAAAACAGGGCCCATACGGTCTTCGATAACGTAGCCGTGATAAAAGACCGCTTTCCGCAAACATGTAAAATTAATCCTGTGGACGCGGGCTCCAGGGGGATTAAAGAAGGTGACATGGTCTACGTGTACAACGACAGGGGTTGCACTAAAATTCCCGCCGAAATCACCCACCGGACGCCTCCGGGCGTAATACGCGTCCAGCACGGCGCCTGGTACCGTCCGCATCCCACGGAAAAGATCAAAGTATGGCAGAAGATCGGCCACCGCATAGAGATAGATCCGGTAACCATGGCGCGCACCGAAGTATGGGACAGCATGAAGGTAATAGATATGCCCGTGGATATGGGCGGATGTGAAAACATCCTCACGCTGGACCTCCAGAACGGGCCGCGCGACCCGCTTATCGGCGGCAGCATATACGTACAGGGCTGCATATGCGAAGTCAGCCTGGTAAAACCTGAGTAGGGGGTATATTACTATGAGTCAATGGGGATTTTATTTTAACCAGGAACGGTGCATCGGGTGCAGAGCATGTGAAATGGCCTGCAAAAACTGGAACGACACACGCAGGGGCGACGCCGATATGAACCCGTCCGGTTATACTTACACAGGAGTGGCCGTGGATGCGAAAGAACCCGGCACGACCTTTATAGACACAACGACAGGGAAAACCAACTACGCCGAGTTCAACAAATACTATATGAAAGAGAACTGGCGCCGGGTTTCCAAAACCCACTACGGATATGTCCGGAAAAACGCCAAAAACGTCTTTGAGACAAACTATGATGTGCTGAACATATCCATAGGCTGCAACCATTGCGCTAACCCGGCCTGCATGGCGGCCTGCCCGATGGGAGCCTATTCCAAAGATCCTGCGTACGGTGCGGTGCTGGTGGACAGGAATGCGTGCATATCGTGCGGCAAATGCCATGACGCGTGCCCGTGGAACGCACCGCAATATTATGACGACCCGGCCAAATACAAGGTGGGCGCGGCCAATCGCCCCCGTGCGACAAAATGTACGCTCTGCCTTGACAGAATCAAGGAGAACCTCCGCCCGGCCTGTGTCGCCGCCTGCATAAACAGGGCGATGGACGCGGGGCCTATGGATGAGCTGAGGACCGCATATCCGGACGCGGTGGCGAAGATCCCTGAATTCGCCGCGGACGACGACGGCATGGGCGGCCATACGGAACCCAACATCATATTCAAGCCGCGTGCCAGAAAAACTTCGGGAATATGATAATGAACGAACAGACCCGCGCGGAATTTGCCGCCGCAGAACGGGGCAGTGCCGCTTTCTGGTACTTCCCCGCCCGGGTGCTTATCACACATCCGGACAGCGGGATAATGGAGATGACTGAGTCTTTTCTTCCTCTTATGGCCGAGCTCGCGTCAGGCAACGGAGTTCCTTGCCTGGCGGGCTCGGCGGACCTCCTGGCCGCATTTGTAGAAAAAGCGTGCTCCATAGGAAAAGAGAAATTGGAAGAAACACTGAACATTGATTATACCACCCTCTTCCTCGCCGGAATGGGGTGCGTGCGTACCTCGGAATCGGCATGGCTTTCCCCGGGCGGGCTTATCATGCAGGACCCGTGGGACAGGGTGATGGATACATACCGCGCGTGGAGTTTCAAAAAACCGGCAGAGTGCAAAGAGCCGGAAGACCATATCGGCGTGGAACTCCTCTTCCTCTCCGCTCTGAGCAACACGGCGGCGGACGTAATAGAGGCCGCCGAGGGCGTCTGGGAAGAAAAATACGAAAAACTGTCCGCCGCCAGGTCAAGGTTTATAACCGGGCACCTGGGCAAATGGGCGGGGCTTTTCAGCGCCGCAGTGGCTGAAAGGAGCAAAGGAAAGCTTACGTTATACGCAGGCGCCGCGAAACTCGCGGAAGGGCTGGCGGAGCTGTACAAATAGAAAATGCCGGGGACACCCTCCCCTATTCCCTCCTCATCCGGGGGCCCTTCCGGGCCCCCCTTTCTCATAAACATTGACAATATGTATAACAGTTGTGTATGATTTGAAAAAACATAACAGGTGTCCATATGCAATACACCAAGAAAGGCAGCACGTGGTACGATGCAAGCGGCCGCACGGTCACCGACCCAGCTCTGATTAACGATTTAAACAGAAGCACACAATCGATCGACGACGCAGCAGCCGCGGCTACAGGCAAAGTGGCAGGCATTCTCTTCGTAATTTTCGCACTGATCATCTTTGCAATCTCAAACATCAAATATATTATGGTCATTGCAATCGTGGGCGTTGCGGGGCTTATCGTCCGCCGCGTCATGCGCAAAAAAGCAGTACGGGGCTTTGCCGGGCTCGGTATTGCCGCGCTGACGTGGATTGCGCTTGTTGTGGCCGGCATATGGTGTGTGTACGACAAAACCACCAGAACGGATTATACAATTATCGCCGCGGGCACTGTCTCCCCGTATTTCAAAGAACAAGGCGAAAACCTGTATAAAGACTATCTGGAGCCCTACGGACAGGACAGGGCAGAAAATATACGCGCGTTCTACGCGGCCCAGTATACCCTCCGGAAATATCCGCACAATACGGTAAGCACCAGAGATGCACTGGAAGATATCAAAAAAAATTCCTTCGGTTTGATAACTGGTTCCACGCTTAAGCCCGGAGAAAAAGTTAAGATTACCGGTATAACTCAAAACCAGAAATGGTATAAGGTCGAAAGCGCCGAGGGCACCATGGGGTATATCCCCGTAAAAGTTATAAAAGAGGACATCGCCCAGCCCACACCTAGCTACCTGAAGCGCATTATGAACTTTAACGGCAGTATCTTACGAACCGGAGTATCACTCTTCCCGCTCGAAGAGGGCTACTTCCAGCTTGAGAAAGGCAAACGCCGCATGTTATTTGATCGCTCCAAACCAACCTCCGGCAAGGTGACCATCTATGAATCGGATAACATCTCCGGCCAACGCGCCGAAGCGGACTTCACCCTTTTGGTCAACAATCCGCCGGTGGAGATAAAGGGCGTGCCGTACAACTTCACCCTGGACATCGACGGCAAACAGTATACCGTCACCGGCAAAACTTCCTTCGCAGGCAACGGTGAAACATGGATGTGGAAAGAGAAAAAGGCTAAACCCGGAATATTTTAAAGGACATCCATCTATGATGCCTATTTCGCTTTTTCAAACAGTCCGTTAAGCCCATCTACAAAACGCTTGGCTTTTGCGGTCAAATTTAGTAGAATTTTCGGCAACTTTCTTTTAATCAGGAGAGTTTAAGGACGTGTCACGCGGAGAGCACCCGGGAATGAGGCGCAATCACCGCAGGGATAAGGTGTGTGCAAGAATGCTCACTCAATATATCAGGAGTACATATGAAAGGCAGTGAAATCAGGGCCGCGTTTTTAAAATATTTTGAGGAGAGGGGGCACACGGCGGTGTCGTCGTCGAGCCTTGTCCCCCATGACGACCCCACGCTGCTCTTTGCAAACGCGGGGATGAACCAGTTCAAAGATATCTTTTTGGGCAAGGTCGCGCGCCCTTACGCCCGCGCCACAAGCTGCCAGAAAGTCGTCCGTGCCGGCGGCAAACACAACGACCTGGAAAACGTCGGCCGCACATCCCGCCACCACACCTTCTTCGAAATGCTCGGTAACTTCTCATTCGGCGACTACTTTAAAAAAGAGGCGATCTCTTACGCATGGGACTTCCTCACACGGGTGCTCGGCCTGCCCGCCGATAAACTGTTCGTCTCCGTCTACAACACCGACGACGAGGCGTTCGCTCTCTGGCGCGACATGATCGGCCTGCCGGAGGAAAAGATCCTCCGCCGCGGCGAGAAGGATAACTTCTGGCAGATGGGCGACACCGGCCCCTGCGGACCATGCAGCGAGATACATATAGACCAGGGACCCGGCACAGGCTGCGGCAGACCGGAATGCAACCCGGACTGCGAATGCGACAGACATCTTGAGCTGTGGAACCTAGTTTTCATGCAGTACAACCGGGATGAAAACGGCACGCTGCACCCCCTTCCCGCCCCCAGCATCGACACCGGCATGGGGCTGGAGCGCGTGACCTCCGTCGCCCAGCAGGTGCACAGCAATTACGACACCGACCTGATCCTCCCCGTGATCGACTACGCGGCTAAGCTCGCGGGAATCGAGTACGGCGAGAATGATTCAAAAGACGTTTCACTGCGCGTCCTGGCGGACCATGCCCGTAGCACGGCCTTCCTGATCGCAGACGGTGTCCTTCCATCCAACGACGGCAGGGGCTATGTGTTGCGCAGGATCATGCGCCGCGCCATGCGCCACGGCAGCATGCTGGGTATGGAAAGCATATTTTTCAATAAAATCTGCACTTTCGTCATAGATTTTATGAAAGAGCACTACGTGGAGCTTACCGATAAGCGCGCTTTCGTGGAAAAGGTCGTTCTTTCCGAAGAAGAGGCGTTCAGCCGCACGTTAAATACAGGACTGGCAATGATCCAGGATGAAATACTCGACAAACTTCCCGAAGGTGCCCAGGTCACCGGGGAGATGATATTTAAACTGTACGACACACACGGTTTTCCCGTAGACCTTCTCAAAGATATCCTTGAAGATGCCGGCTTTACGCTGGACATTGATGGTTTTAACAAATATATGGCCAGGCAACAGGAACTGGCAAAGAAAGCGGGGCTGGGAGGCACCGGGCGCGCTGTGTCAGACATCATCATCAAGCTCGGCTCCATTCATAAGAGCGAGTTTGCGGGTTACGAAGAGCTGAAAAGCCCAGGGAAGGTGCTTGCCATAGTGGCGGACGACAAAGAGACACAAGCCGCTGCAGCAGGAAAAATAGACGTGATTATAGATAAAACCCCTTTCTATCCGGAAGGGGGCGGCCAGACGGGAGACACCGGTTCCATATCGTTCCCCAAAGGTTTCATGGAAGTGGAAACCACCTTCCGCACGGGAGAAGCGATAATCCACAGGGGCAGACTCGTCAGCGGCACCGCCTGCACGGGCGATATGGCAGAATTGGCCGTCAACGCGGAAAAACGTGGTGCCACTGAGAAAAACCACACTGCCACACACCTCCTGCACAAAGCGCTCCAGCAGGTGCTGGGTGAACACGTGCGGCAGGCCGGCTCGCAGGTATCGCCGGACGGGCTGCGGTTCGACTTCACCCACTTCGGGCAGGTAATGCCGGAAGAGCTCGCAAAGATCACTGAACTCGTGAACAGAATGATAGCTATGGGCAGCCCTGTAACAAAGACGTTCAAAAGCCGTGAAGCCGCTATAAAAGAAGGGGCAATGGCGCTGTTCGGTGAGAAATACGGCGAAACAGTGCGCGTGGTGGAAGTCAAAGGAGTGTCACAGGAGCTCTGCGGCGGTTGCCACGTGAACAATACCTCTGAAATATGCGCTTTTGTGATACTTTCGGAGGGGAGTGTAGCCGCAGGCATGCGCAGGATAGAAGCACTCACGGGCGCGGCAGCACAGACCCATCTCATATCCAGAAGCTATACTCTGGGCAGACTCGCGTCAATGCTGAAAAGCCCTGCGGACGAACTGGAAGGAAAAATAGCAGAACTTCAGGCGGCAGTGAAGGAACGCGACCGGCAGATCAAAGATTACAAAGCGAAGGAGATGGCCGCCGAGGCGCTGGAATCGATAAAAGCGGCCAGAACTATACACGGCATACGGGTCGTCGCTCTGAAATTTGCCGGAGTGGATGCATCCGAACTGCGTGATACTGTGGACAAGGTCATAAATACTATGAAAGAGAAAAGTGTCGTCCTCGCCGCATCAGTGGCGGAAGATAAGGTCAACTTCGTCTGCCGCGTGTCCTCTGACATAGTGGGGAAATATAAGGCCGGGGCGTTGATCAAAGAGGTAGCCAGGGTGGCAGGCGGGACCGGCGGAGGCAGGGACGATATGGCCCAGGCAGGCGGGAAGGATGTGGCTAAGGTGGACGAAGCGCTGGAGAAGTTGTATAGCCTGATCTAAGGGTCTGAAGGATACTGAATGCAATTTAAATCGCTCCAGATACAGGGCTTCAAATCGTTCGTAGAAAAGACGGTGATCGACTTTCCTGCGGGGATCACAGCAATCGTCGGCCCGAACGGCAGCGGCAAGAGCAACATCATGGACGCCCTGCGCTGGGTCTTCGGCGAGCAGCGGGCGAGTGAGCTGCGCGGCGGCGAAATGGAGGACGTGATCTTTGCCGGCTCTGAAAAACGCCGCCCGGCTGGTTTCGCGGAGGTCGCTCTCACCATGAGCGATCTCCCTGCCGAAGTCTCATCCAAATGGGGCACCTTCTCTGAAATCACCGTCACACGTAAGATTTACCGCACCGGCGAACGGGAATATTTCATTAACGGCCGCCGCTGCCGCCTGAAAGACGTGCGGGACATCTTTTTTGACACCGGCCTCGGGGCACGCAGTATATCCATCATTGAACAGGAAAGGGTCACAAAGATTGTAAACTCCACACCAGAGGAACTGCGCTACTTTCTGGAGGAGACCGCCGGTGTGACGCGCTACAAAGAACGCAAAAAAGACGCAGAACAACGCCTCCGGCAGACACAGGACAACCTTTCCCGCATCAACGACATCCTTTCCGTCATGGCCGCCGACATGGAGCGGCTTAACGCCCAGGCCGAACAGGTCAAACGCTACCGCGAACTGAAAGCAAAAAAAGAAGGATTCGAAAAAGCCTTTATCTGTGCCACATATGGTAAACTTCTCCGGGATAAAGAGCAGTTCGACGCGGCAACAGCCTCCCACAGGAGTGAGATGGCCATCCTCGTCACTGCAAACCAGGCCCGCATAGAGCTTGAGATGACCACGCAGAAAGAGTTGGATCTGTCCCGGGAGAAACTGAAAGAGCTGCGCAAGCTGTATGATCTGACAAAGGAAACCCTCGCTAAAGCGGAAGGGGACATCTCCCGTATCAACAGCAGCCTGGAGCTGGCGGGGAAACAGCAGGCACAGATCGCAGAAGACCTTGAAAAAAATAGATTACGCAAAGAAGAGATATCCGAAAGGCTGGAAGAAATAGAAGCCTCTCTGGACGAAGCTAAAGAGCTGTGTGAAGAGTTTGCCGGCCAGGTTCAGGAGCATATGAACGCCGTGTCCGAATACAAGAGCATGGCGGAACGGATACAGGACGAGCTGAAACAGCTCAACCGGCGCTATCTTGAGGTTACACAGCAGCTCACCGACTGCACTAACAAAATAAACCTCAAGCAGGCTGAAAGTTCCAACCACAGAGCTACCGCCGCCCGTCTCAAACGCGAGTTGGAAGAACTTTCAGCGGAATCGTCCACCGTCACATCCCGGCTGGAAAAAGGGAAGACTGATCTGGCCGAACTGGAATCAAGCCTTTCGGAGTTGAAAAAAACCGCTGCCGCTGCATTCAACTCCGTACAAGCCAGAGAGCGGGAACTGGCGGACATCCAGAAAGGCCGTTCCGCCAAGGAAGTCGCTCTGAAAACAGCGGAAAACCAAATAGATTTCCTCCACAAAGAGATCAACTCCAAGATAGCCGGCGGCACGCAGGGGCGCGAACTGATCGAGCGTCTTGGCGGCAGATCATACCTGGAGCTTGCCGAGACAGGAGGTGAGAATTTCCTCCTCCATAGTGATATCATAGTTTTCGCGGATCATGCGAAAAACGTGGTGCTGGAAGAATTATCCCGTGCCGATTTCTCGCTGCGTTTCATATTTGAGACGGACCTGCCAACCCTTTCCGCCTCCCCCGACACCGTCAAAGTAGGGGAGAATCTCTACCGGCAGGGAGCAGTCTACCGCAAGGTGGGGGGCGACGACCACAGGATGGCCTTGATCACTTTGCGGCAGCGCCTCCAAACGGAATTGGAACGTAAAGACACTCTGGCAGCCGAACTCGACAGCGCAGATGAAATCTTCTACGCAATGCAGGCCGAAACGGAAACGCTCCGGAAAGATTATCAGGAGAAGAGCGGTGCCATCAAAACCGCCGAACTGGACTATTCCGGCGTGCTGACAAACGTGGCCCATCTGGAGGAGCAGAAACAGCGAATGGGGCGCAACCTTGGCGTGGTGGACAAAGAGACAGCCCTGGCCCTTGACGGTGCCGAGCTGGCGGAAAAAGAAGCGGGATCATTGCGAAGCAAACGTGACGAACTGGCGGAAAGGCAGGCGGGGCTGGACGAAGAACGTGCCGTCCTCGAAGGAAAGCTGGAAAACATCAACGAACAGTTGGAAAATAAACGTGAAGAACACGCCGCGGCTTCGCGGGAGCTGGCTCGCTATGGCGAACGCAAAAATGCACTGGAAGCGGAAAACACACAAATGGGAAAAGACCTCGAAGGTGTGATTTCATCCATTGATAATCTGAACACCCGAATGGAACGGCTCACAGAAATTCAGGCGGTCGAATGGAAGCTGGAACTGGAAGCCGCGTTGGAAAAGAAAGCCGAAGCATCAAAACAGGTCATCTCCCTTTCCGATGATATCAGCGAAGCGGAGCGGGCTCAGATAGCCTCAGAAAACAGACTTGCTGAACTGCGCACTGCTCTGAACGACATAAACAACACTCTCCACGAGATCGATAAAAAGTTGTCCGATCAGCTTGGCAAATCGGAGAATGCGAGAATTAACATGGACGCGCTGGCACAGCAGATGTTTGAAGGCTGGGGAGAAGATATCACGGAAACCTGGCATGAACACGCAGGAAAAGCGTCAGGTACACGAAAGATTCAGGACGACATAACAGCGGTAAACGCGGAAATCGAGGCGCTGGGACCGCTGAATATGGCTGCCGAAGAAGAATTTGCCGCGAAGAACAAGCTGTATCACGAGCAGAGCACACAGCAGCATGATATTGAAAAGTCGATAGACAGCCTCCATGGGCTGATAGGCGAGATAGACGACAGCACCGTTCAGCTTTTCCGGGAAACTTTCGATGCCGTCCGGGAGAATTTCACGGCAGTATTCGGTCGTTTTTTCGCCGGGAGCGGAGATGGCGGAGGGTACGCGGAACTGCGCCTGACGGAGCCGGAAAACCTATTAACTACAGGTGTCGAACTATCGCTCACCCCTCCGGGGAAGAAGATAAACAATAAAAACCTTCTCTCCGGCGGAGAGAAGGCATTGGCGGCTATGACGCTGCTCTTTGCACTCTTTTTACAGAAACCCACACCGTTCTGCTTCCTGGACGAAGTGGACGCCCCGCTGGACGACGCAAACGCAGCACGTGTTATTACTATGGTGCGTTCGATGGCCGCCACCACGCAGTTTGTAATCATAACCCACAAGCATCAGACGATGGCCGCGGCAGACTCCTTATACGGAGTTACCATGCAGGAGGGGGGGGTGTCCAGCATGCTCAGCGTGGAACTAAAGGACACCAACTAAGAATGATAAGGGGCGGGATTAGATGACCAGTGATGTGGGCGCATCGCGTTATTCTCGCTTCAGCCGCCAATCCTCATGTACATTTCGGCACGCTCCAGTTGTTCCCCCTGAGGAGATGACAAAAGCACCTATTTTACTTTGCTGTTAATACCGGCATTCTTCAGCTTCTTTAAAATAATGGCGGATAGCAACAGCGTACATGGGGTTACCGATATCGGAACAAGCTTCAGCAAGGGTGAATTTGAGTATTATGGATGTTTGAATGGGGCGCATGAGCGATTGCCACATTTATTGAATTGATAATAGGATTCGCTGTAGTAAGAAATATACGGTCACAAGAAGATGCTTAGGTGCACCTTCATAATACCGCTCGCACTTTTTTTATACTGCCAACAACGCAAAAGAGGATTTAGGACACCATATAAGACATGAAGAACAGGGTCTGCTTTAATAAAGCAGACAGACTGTCAAAAAAATACGAGCCTAACTTTTTTACTTGTGCAGGCAAGATATTTTTTAATAAATTCTGTCATTGTTACGCAAGAAAAATCACGCTTTTACGGAGGAACATCCTTATTTGGGGGGTCTACGGGGGGCAAGATCTTTCAGTGTTCATCGTGCATCCTGCTCCCGCTGGCCGCTAGAAAAAAGCGAGCAACGTGAGCGATGACCGAGGCATAAGACCAAAAGGCAGGCCCGCCCGTAAAGTGTTGAAAAGACTTTTTCGACCCGCTGAGCCGGGGGAATACCCCCGGCCGGATTTTATCATTTCAGCATCTTCTGGTATTCCTGCAGCGATTTCGGCTCCGCGCGCCCTTTCTTGGCGGCGAGGATGCCGTTTATTCCGGCCAGCGCACCGGAGAGAGTCGTCACATACGGGATATTATACCGTATCGCCGTCATTCGCAGCGTAATACCGTCCACCTTGCTCTTCTTGCCTCCCGGCGTGTTTACAATGACGGAAAGCTTACCGTTTATTAGCAAATCGGATATATTCGGCCGCCCCTCGCCTTCCTTAAACACAAAGTTAGTATCCACTCCGTTTTCTTTCAGGAATTTATGGGTACCGGAGGTGGCGTATATCTCAAATCCCGCTTCAATATAGCCTTTTGCTATTTTTAGCGCTGCGGAGTCTTTCTGGTCAAGGGAGATAAGCACAGTGCCGGATGTAGGAAGCGGCTGGCCTACAGCCTCAACAGCCTTAAATACCGCAAGCTCCAGTGTGGGGGCGATCCCCATGACCTCGCCGGTGGACTTCATCTCCGGCCCGAGAAGAGGATCAGTATCTATGAATTTATTGAAGGGCAGCACCGCCTCTTTCACAGCGTAGAACGGCGGCTTTATCCTTTTCAATTTAAAATCCGCCAGAGGTTTTCCCGCCATAAGAAGGGTGGCGATCTTAGCCATCGGGATACCGCAGACTTTCGACACAAGCGGCACCGTGCGGGATGCTCTGGGGTTGGCTTCCAGTATATAAACCTCATTCCCCGCAATGGCAAATTGCACGTTTATCAGCCCCGCCACGTTCAGCTCGAGAGCAATGCGGCGCATATAGTCGTATATTTCCGCCTGCTGTTTTTCCGTAATCAACACCGGGGGAATGATAGCTGCGGAATCGCCGGAGTGCACTCCGGCCTCTTCAATATGTTCCATGATAGTCGGCACAAAAACATCCTTCCCGTCACAGAGGGCATCCGCCTCGCACTCAAGGGCGCGGGAGAGGAATTTGTCTATCAGTACCGGCCGCTCCGGCGTGAGATCTGTTGCCTCGCTGATATATTTGCGCAGGCTGTCGTCGTCGTAGACCACCTGCATTCCTCGGCCGCCCAGGACATACGACGGACGCACCATCACGGGGTAACCTATATCGTGCGCCACTTTGAGCGCCTCGCTCTCGGCGTATGCCATGCCGGACTTCGGCATTTTAATATTGAGGTGCTCCATCATCCGCTTGAACAGGTCGCGGTCTTCGGCTGTGGCAATGACGGAAGGCTTGGTACCAAGGATATTCACCCCAGCCTTCTCCAGTTTATGCGCTATATTAAGAGGTGTCTGCCCGCCGAACTGCACAATGGCACCTATAGGCTTCTCCCTGCGATAAACCTCATAGACGTCCTCTACCGTGAGTGGCTCGAAATAGAGCTTGTCAGAGGTATCATAGTCGGTGGAAACCGTCTCCGGGTTGCAGTTTATCATGATTGTCTCATAGCCCGCGCTGTGCATGGCAAAGGACGCGTGGACGCAGCAGTAATCAAACTCTATCCCCTGGCCGATCCTGTTAGGCCCGCCGCCCAGCACCATCGCGCTTTCTTTTGTATTATCCGGGGCAGGGCTGACATTCCCGCCCTGATTGTAACTGGAGTAGTAGTATTCCGGCACCCGGCCGTCTTTGCCGGCATACACGCCGCTGACAGGCACCGAGCCGTAACGTGGGATGAAGTTCTTTTCCTCCCGTTTCAAGCGAATGGCGCTTTCGGACACCTTCAGCAGATCGCCAAGATATTTATCCGAAAAGCCGTACTGTTTGGCCTTCAGGAACAGTTCATCAGGCAGATTGTTAATACTGTAGCGGGAAAGCTCCTCCTCCAAATCCAACACCTGCCGGATCTCCTCTAGAAACCAGGTTTTTATATGGGTCAGCTTATGGATCTCGTCCACGGTGACCCCTTTGCGCATTGCCTCGTATATAATCCACATCCGTTCGCTGGATGGTGCCCAGAGAAGGGCGCAGAGCTCTTCTTTCGTTTTCTGCCGGTACAATGCGGTGCCGAGGCCGAACCGACCGTTCTCCAGGGAGCGTATAGCCTTCAGGAAGGCTTCTTTGAAAGTATGACCGATGGAAAGTACCTCCCCGACCGCCTTCATCTGCGTGCCGAGGACATCCTTCTCCCCCTTGAACTTCTCAAAAGCCCACCGGGCATATTTGGCCACGACATAATCTCCCTCAGGCACATACTTGTCGAGAGTGCCGTGTTTGTAATGCGGCAGCTCGTCAAGTGTATAACCGATGGCAAGTTTGGCCGACACATATGCTATGGGGAAGCCGGTCGCCTTGGAAGCCAGGGCGGATGAGCGCGACGTGCGCGGATTAATCTCTATTATCACGATACGGCCGGTTTTCGGGTCGTGGGCGAACTGCACATTGGTGCCGCCGATAACCCCAACCGCTCCGGCAATATCCCAGGCGTGTTTTTGCAGCCGGGCCTGAGTGGACTTGTCTATAGTGAGCATTGGGGCCACGCAGATGGAATCACCCGTGTGGACACCCATCGGGTCAACGTTCTCTATGAAACATACTGTGACTATCTGGCCTTTCGCATCGCGGACTATCTCCAGCTCCAGCTCTTCCCAGCCAATGACGCTTTCCTCCACCAGCACCTGGTGGATCATACTGAAACTCAGGCCGCGGGCCACAACGGTACGCAGCTCTTCGGCATTGTAAACTATCCCGCCGCCGGTGCCGCCCAGTGTGTACGCCGGGCGGATCACCACGGGGTAACCCAGGTCGGAAGCTATCTTCTCCGCCTCTTCCACATTGTATGCGGGGGTGCTGCGGGCGGTCTCCACGCCGACGCTGTCCATCGTTTCCTTGAAGATGATCCGGTCTTCCCCTTTCTCGATGGCATCGAGTGTGATGCCGATGACCTCGACCTTATATTTTTTCAGTACTCCGGCCTTATGGAGTTCAACTGTGAGATTCAGGCCGGTCTGCCCGCCGAGGTTCGGCAGAAGGGCGTCAGGGCGTTCCTTGGCAATAATCTCCTCAAGGCGCGCGACGTTAAGCGGCTCAATATATGTGGCGTCTGCCATGTCCGGGTCGGTCATGATGGTGGCGGGATTGGAGTTGGCCAGGACTATTTCATAGCCGGCCTCTTTCAGCGCTTTGCACGCCTGCGTCCCGGAATAGTCAAACTCGCAGGCCTGCCCGATCACGATCGGGCCGGAACCAATAATGAGAACCTTCTTAATGTCTTCTCTTTTCGGCACTGTCCTTACCTCATTTTATGTATACTCAAAACTTCTTATGATAAATTACTTCCACGGAAAAAAGCAACATGAATTTTTTTATCCGTGCCGCTTATCCGTGCCGTCCTCCCCCGGGACAAAAAAAAAGCCTTCCCGATAGAGGAAGGCTTTAGAATATTAACCCGTCATTGACGCGAAGCTCATATCAATCCCATCGCTATCATCGCGTCGGCGACCTTTCGAAAGCCGGAGATGTTCGCCCCAATGACATAGTTGCCGGGAAAGCCGTAATTCTCCGCCGTTTCGTGGCAGGACGCGTGAATCCCTTTCATAATTCCGTGCAGTTTCCTCTCAGTGAAGTTGAAGTCCCATGAATCCCTGGAGGCGTTCTGCTGCATTTCAAGCGCGCTGGTGGCCACGCCGCCGGCGTTTGTGGCTTTGCCGGGACCATAAAGAATGCCCGCCTCCTGAAATGCTCTGATCCCTTCCGGTGTTGTTGGCATGTTCGCACCCTCACCAACGGCAATACAGCCGTTTTTAAGAAGTTTTTCAGCGCTCTGACCGTTCAGCTCGTTCTGAGTGGCGCAGGGCAATGCGACGTCGCAGGGAATCTCCCATATGTTGCCCCCTTCGCTGTATACAGCATCCGGGTGCACGTCGGTGTAGGCCACAATTCTGCGGCGCTCAACCTCTTTGATCCGCTTGACGGCATCCAGATCTATCCCCTTTTTATCGTATATCACACCGTTCGAGTCGGAGCAGGCCACAACCTTACCGCCGAACTGGTGTATCTTCTCAATGGTGTATATCGCCACATTGCCGGAGCCGGAAACAAGGCAGGTTTTGCCGTCAAACGACTGCTTGCGGGTGGCCAGCATCTCCTGCATGAAAAAAGCCAGGCCGTAGCCGGTGGCTTCAGTGCGAACCAGAGAACCGCCGTACGCCATCCCTTTGCCTGTCAGCACACCCGCTTCATACTTGTTTGTAAGCCTTTTATACTGGCCGAACATATAACCTATCTCCCGGCCGCCCACGCCGATATCGCCAGCGGGCACGTCGGTGTACTCGCCCAGATGGCGGTGCAGTTCGGTCATAAAGCTCTGGCAGAAGCGCATAATTTCGTTATTCGAGCGGCCTTTGGGGTCGAAATCACTCCCCCCTTTGGCTCCGCCGATCGGCATCCCCGTGAGGGCGTTCTTAAATATCTGCTCAAAACCCAGAAACTTGATAATGCCTAGATACACTGAGGGGTGGAAGCGGCAGCCGCCTTTGTAAGGGCCGAGGGCGCTGTTAAACTGCACACGGAACCCGCGATTGATATGAATTTCACCTTTGTCGTCCACCCAGGGCACGCGAAAGATAATCTGCCGTTCCGGCTCGCAGATACGCTCTATCAACTTCTGTTCAACATACTCGGGGTGCCGCGCCAGCACTGCCTCAAGTGTTTCGATAACCTCTTTCACAGCCTGGTGGAATTCGACCTCGCCTGGGTTTCTGCGAACCACCTGGTCGTAGATTTCGTGGATTCTTCTTTTTAGATCTGCCATCGCTTTCTCCCGTAAAAAATTTCATCACCCATATTAATAACATAAAAAAATAATTCGTCAAGACCCAAATAAATAATTTTTAAATGCTATTTTAATTAATATAACGACTATGAGTTTTTGTTGTAACATATGCGCCACGAAGGATGCCCATATCAAACGATTGTTATCGCAGAATTGCCGCCATCGTGCTGTATTATTCCCCGGAGAGGGAGGGGATGCCGTGCGTAAGCTATCCGTTCTATGTGTACTCTTCAGGCTCGGGACTCATCAATAGTTGCAATTAAGGTCAGGACTCATTAAATTTTATCAGGACGGGAAGAAAAAAATCGCAACCGCAACACCAAACTTGCGTTTTAAATATGACAATGCTATATTATAAAGTTAAAATTTTGTATCAAGGATAGCATTATGGATTCACATCGGCTGGAAAAACTCGACCGCCTTAAAGAAGCGGGGGTCGCACCCTACGTCAACTTCTTCAAAGGCAACACCGATCTTGGCGAAATCTCCGCCGCCCACAAAGATGACACAAAAGAAATGCTCCATGAAATGAAACCCTCCTACACCGCCGCCGGGCGGATCATGTCGATGCGGACTTTCGGCAAGGTCATATTTCTCACCGTAAAGGACAGAACGGGCGAGCTTCAGCTCTATATAAAGCAGGACTTGCTGACACCCAAAGAGGTCAAAGTATTCGAACTGTGCGACGTGGGCGATTTCATCGGCATCGATGGTTTCCTGTTCCGCACCAAAACGGGTGAGCTCACCATGTGCGCCACCTCCTTCACTCTGCTCACCAAAACCATGCGCGACCTGCCCGAGAAGTGGCATGGCCTGAAAGACATAGAAAAACGCCACCGCCAGCGCTACGTCGACCTCATCGCCAACGACGGCGTCAAAGAAACCTTCATAAAACGCAGCCGTATTATCCGTCTGCTGCGTGAATACTTCGTATCCAGAGGATTTATGGAGGTGGAAACGCCCATGATGCAACCCATCGCTGGGGGAGCCACGGCGAAGCCATTTATAACGCATCACAATGCTCTCGATATGAACCTGTACCTGCGTATCGCGCCGGAACTGTATCTCAAACGCCTCGTGGTGGGCGGGCTTGAACGTGTTTTTGAAATAAACCGCAATTTTCGCAACGAAGGTGTCTCCGTGCGCCATAACCCCGAGTTTACCATGCTGGAATGGTACTGTGCCTACGCTGATTTCCACGACCTGATGGATATGATCGAAGATTACTTCATAAAAATCTCCGCGGAAGTGAACGGCAAACCGGCAGGTTACCTCGAGCACCCCGAAACAGGCGAGCTTACGGAGATTGACTTCACCGGCCCGTGGCCCAGGCTCACTATGGAAGAGGCGCTCATACAATACGCCGGGGTGAAACCGGAGGATATGGCCACTGCGGAAAGCACCCGCGCCCTCCTGAAAAAATACCGCCACCCCGCCTTTGGCGAAAAACCTGCACCGGAAGCCGCAGCCTGGGGGAAAGGACGGCTGATAATGGAACTGTTCGAGCTTCTCGCGGAAAGCAAGCTTATTAAGCCCACATTTATTATTAATTACCCCAAAGAGGTATCACCCCTCGCCAAGTCCAGCAGGGAGGACCCGGAGATAACGGAACGTTTTGAGCTGTTCGTCGGGGGGATAGAACTGGTGAACGGCTTCAACGAGCTGAATGACCCGGCCGACCAGAAAGAACGTTTTGAAAAACAGGTCAAAGCAAGAGAACGCGGCGACGAGGAAGCCCATATGATGGATAACGACTATATCACCGCGCTGGAATATGGTATGCCTCCCACGGCGGGTGCGGGAATGGGAGTAGATAGATTTGTGATGATGCTGTGCGGGAAGCGGAATATCAGAGAAGTTTTATTGTTCCCGCATATGAGGCCGGAAGAACAGGAATAAGTAAGGGATACGCTGCAGGATTGTGCCGCCTGACAGGCCGGCCATGCTCTTACGCGCAACTGGCGCGCAATACGCACCACAATCCCTTCGGAAGTGAGCTGCACATTTGTAAAAAAGAGCCCACGGCAATGCAGGAATCCAGAATAAAGATATATTAGGCGCCTTATGCGCCACAACCTATTTTATTCTGGATTGCGGCCCGGAGACCGCAAGTCCGGAATTGACGAAATTACCAATTGCGGCACACTATTTACGTGCCATTATTTTATAGATGGAGCGCCCTGTGAAAACCAGACGCCTAAGCATCCGTTTCAAACTTTTTTTGGCATTTTCCGCCATCGGTCTCTTCACGGCCACGCTGATCAGCCTGCAGTCTTTTATCAGCGCAAATAACACGCTGATGAGGGATCAGGAAAAGATCCTCACCTCCGTCAGAAATATAAAGGTTGAGCAGATACAAAACCATGTCGGCACTCTGCTAAGCCAGTTTATATATTTTTCACAGAACACCTCCACTGAGCAGGCAGCGAAAGAAATTGACAGGGCCTTTCACACCATGCAGCCCGCCTCCGGCAAAACGCTCGAGGTATGCACAACCGCCCTGCACGACTACTACGCAAATACCTACCTACCGGTTCTGCAAAACGCCAGCCGTAACAGCACAGCCGAAAAACCCGAAGCGTACATGCCCCATACCGAACTGGGGATAACCCTCCAGTGCGAATTCATTGTGAACGCAATGCTGCCCCCGGACAAAAAGATCCCTCTCCCGGGCGTCAGTGATTACAAAAAATCTTATTCCAGATACGATCCCCTTTTTGACGAATACCGGGAGAAGAACAACCTCAAAGATCTGATGATAATTGATTATGACGGGTTTGTAATCTATTCATCTTCTTTAAACGTTGATTTTGCCACAAATATAAATACCGGCCCATGGTCATCCACGAAACTCAAAGAGGCCTATTTATATGGTCGTAACCAGATACGTACCGACGTTTCACGCATATTCGATTTTACTTTCTATCTGCCCTCCGCACTAATGCCCACAGCGTTTGTCGTTTCCCCGATTATGAATAACGGCAGCCATCTGGGCATCCTGGTGGGGACCATTGATTCCGCGCAGTTCGATGAGATAGTCACCAGCAACTACAAGTGGGAATCGGACGGTCTGGGCAAAACCGGCGAAGGCTACCTCATAGGCAACGACCTGACCATGCGGTCCAACTCCCGTCTGATTATGGAAAATCTCGAAGCATTCAGTGAACGGATGACTTCCCTGCAATACCCGCCTCAGCTTCTGGCCATGATGGATGTATACCGCTCCACAGTCCTGCTCCAGCGCGTACCGACTGACGCGGCCATAGATATATTTGACGGGGAAGCGGGAATCCGCCATACAATAAACTACCTGGGCAACCGGGTCATCAGCGCCTATGCGCCCCTTGCAATTCCGGACCTGAAGTGGGGAATAATAGTAGAAATTACGGAACAGGAGGCCACCGGCCCCGCCCGCGCCCTACAGACCGACATACTTCAGTCCATGGTGCTGGTGGTGGGCATAGTAATAATCCTTACTATTTTTGTCTCGGCGGCGATCGTGCGCCCAATATCCGATCTGAACGTCGCAGTGACGGGACTGACCGACGGCGACTATTCCCGCCGCATAAACGACGCCTCCAACGATGAGATGGGGGAACTGTCCCGCGCTTTCGATCTCATGGCGGATACCATAACTGAACGCTCCCAGGCACTCCTGAAGGTCAATAACACCCTGTCGGACGAGATCCAAGAGCGCAAACAGACCGAAAATATGCTCCAGACATTGACAGTCAGCGCGCAGGATGCCATCGTCATTTCCGATGAGAACGACAACATCATCTCCTGGAACGAGTCCGCTGAAAAGATGTTTGGCTACAGCCAGGAGGAGATTACAAGAAAACCAATCATTCCGACGCTAATCCCCGCCAAATATGAAGAATATTTTATCCGTAGCGCCGATCGAGTGGGCAGTGGCGTATTCAACAACGATGATACAAAAATAGGCTTCACCAGTGAAATAGAAGCTATGCGCAAAGACAGGGAGCTTTTCCCGGTGGAGCTTTCCATGTCACTTGTAAAAGTTCGGGGGCTGTGGAACACCCTTTATGTGGTACGGGATATTTCCATCCGCAAACAGAGGGAGGAAGAGCTGCGCCGCGCCCTCGAAAAAGCACGCGTTGCGGAAAAAACCAAAACCGAATTCCTCGCCAATATGAGCCACGAGATCCGCACGCCCCTAAACGGCATCCTGGGTTTTCTGGAGCTCCTGAGCCAGACACAGCTTACCTCATCGCAGGAAGAGTATCTTAAAATCATCAATAGCAGCGCCGGCAGCTTACTCGGAGTAATAAACGAAATACTCGATTTCTCTAAAATAGAAAGCGGGATGATGAAACTGGAAACCGTCGAATTCAATGTATACAGCGAGCTGGAGCAGGTCACCGATCTCTACGTGGCCAAAGCAAACGAAAAGAAAATCGATCTGCTTCTTGATATAGACACCAACATCCCTCCCTATCTGGTGGGCGACCCGCTGCGCATACGGCAGATATTATCCAATCTCCTTTCCAATGCGACAAAGTTTACGCATTCAGGCGGGCATATCTCCCTGAAAGCCGAACTGCTGGGCACAAAGGAACATTCATGCACCGTCCGCCTTGCCGTCAAAGACACAGGCATTGGAATCAGCGAGGACACACGCAACAATATATTTAAGGCTTTTTCCCAGGCGGATAACTCCGTAACCCGTAAATACGGGGGCACCGGGCTGGGGCTGGCGATATCATCCAAACTTGCACGGCTCATGGAGTCCAACCTGATGCTGGAAAGTGAAGTGGGCCGGGGAAGTATCTTCTGGGTAGATCTGGAACTCACAACGAGTACCGGTAGTATTGCAAAAGCCCCTTTCAGCGAACTGAAAGTGGCAATCCTTCTTGGCGCCAAAATAATGACGGATCACGAACGGACATTAATCCGCTATCTGAAGGCGCTGGGCTGCGACGTGCATACCGTCACCGAACCGGCGGAACTTACATGGAGATCCGGTCTGAGCATAATATTCGTCGATTACAACGCCGTGGACAACACACGGATAGAGAAGCTGCGCGATATAATACCAGGTTCGGCACGGATAGTTGTGGCGGGTGATTCGGAGCGAACGGATCTGGGCAGCATCAGCAAATATATCACCCACACTATTTTCAAGCCAGTGAACATGTCCAAACTGGTAAACGTCCTAAACGAAATCACTTACGGGACAAAGCGTCCCGACGCAGAGCGCGGCGCCGCCGGGTATACGTTCTCCGGTCATGTCCTTGTGGCGGAAGACAATCCCGTAAACCAACAGCTTATCCAGATAATGCTCACAAAACTGGGAATAACGGTGGAAATCGCGGAAAACGGCGAAGTCGCCTCAAGCCTCGCCGCCGGCAAAAGATATGACCTGATATTCATGGATATACACATGCCTGTTATGGATGGCTTGACAGCCACAACGCTGATAATCAACCATGAGCGGGAGAACGTCTCCCCGCACACTCCGATTATAGCCCTTACGGCAAATGTCATCCGGGAAGACAGGGTAAAGTACGCCGACGCAGGGATGGATGATTTCCTGGCCAAACCCATAGTGCAGGACGATCTTCTGGAAATACTCAAAAAGTACCTCCCGTACAGCAAATCCGACGCGGCGGACACAGACGGCGACGCATTGAAGACACTTGCCGACAGCATGGGGCTGGCGGATCTCATTTTTGTAAGGTCGATCTTGTCGGAGTTTGTCTCCCTCACTGAAGAGCAGATTAATACAATCAATTCTCTTGTTAACGAGGGCCGCTACGGCGAGGTAACGCCCATCATTATCAGCATCAAAGGCGCGGCAGCCAACCTCCAGCTTAAAAATATAATATATACGCTGGAAAAACTTGACACTGAATGTAAAACGGATAAACATGATTGCATATATTTCACAAATGAATTACATAAAGAGATAATGGATATACGCAAAAAATATGACCTGGAATCGGTCTGATCCTAAGGACGCTTAAATGTATTATGACATAAACATACTTTCCGTGGACGACAACAACGTAAACCTGTTGTTGATCGAAGCGCTGGCCAAAGATCTGGGGATGAAGGTGCAGAGCTTCACCTCCGCCAAAGAGGCGCTGGCGTATATATCGTACAGCCCCGTGGACATCATACTGACAGACTATATGATGCCGGAGATGCATGGGGTAGATTTCATAAAAAACGTAAGGAAAACCCATTCCGACCTGCCGATAGTCATGATCACCGCCGTCACTGACGATAACCAGTTACGCATAGACGCGCTGGAGGCAGGGGCTACTGAGTTCCTGAATAAACCCCTCAACCCTACCGAGTTTAAAGCAAGGCTCCAGAACCTTGCCAAACTGCGCAAAGCACAGCTCCTTCTTCAGGACAGGGCACTGCTGCTGGAAGAGGAAGTGCGCAAGTCGGTCCGCGTCATAGAGGAACGCGAACATGAGGCGCTCTCCGTCCTCGGCCATGCAGCGGAATACAAAGACCCGGAAACCGCGGAGCATATCAACCGTGTGGCATCTTACTCCGTCATCATCATGCGTGAGTTGGGGGGGAATATCTACGAACAGGAGCTCATTTACCACGCCGCACCCCTGCATGACATAGGCAAAATAGGAATTCCGGACAATATACTCACCAAACCCGGCATCTATACTCCGGAAGAGTTTGAAATAATGAAAAAACATCCGCAGATCGGCCACGACATGCTGAAAGACGCGAAAAGCCCTTATCTCAAGCAGGGAGCGGAGATCGCGCTGACCCATCACGAAAAGTTCAACGGCTCCGGCTACCCAAACGGCATGAAGGGGACGGAGATTCCGTTAACCGGACGCATACTGGCCGTGGCGGACGTATTCGACGCTCTCACCACCCAC
>JAVBTI010000151.1:0-3627 GCA_031556255.1 Deferribacterales bacterium
TGATATGAAACTTTTATCAAGATACCTTGTCATCCTCGCGGCAATCATAGGGTTTGCGCACACCCTCCCCGATCTCTACAGCACCACCGCAAGCAAGACACCGGGGTGGAAAAATTACAGCTACAGTAAAGTTCTGGGTGATTTTGTTTCTTCCAGAAGCGACATCGAGGGGAACAGGTTTTATTACGACAACAGGGGTCACGAGATTGAAAAACGTGAATATGCCAAACTCCTGCCCTTTTCATATAGCTCTGATCTTAATAAATGGGGCGAATGGCCGGAAACAATAGGCGGCGTGCCGGTAACGCTGGAAGAAGTCAGGCAGGAGGATGAACTCTGGCGCATCAGCATATCCGGCATGGATTGGGCGCGGGCCAGGATAAAGCTTTACCCCATGTTTGAGTCCCAAAGCGGATTTATAGAAATCGTCCTCCCGCAGGAGCTTTTCAGGATAACGGACACAGGCCTTGAGTTTGTGAATGCCGACAAAAACAAAGTTTTGGAAGAGCGCAGCACTCTGTTTACAAACGCTATGCTTGATCAGGGCTTTGTGTTCCCCGCCAAAAGGATATCCGGCAACCCTACCACCCGTAAACCCTACGATTTCGGCTATTTCATCATGGACGCCCGGAACGAGATATACCATGTGTACATGGCCAAAGGGCTGCCCAATGTGATCAAAACCAATATAAAGCCGGAGGGAGAGATAATCCACATCGCCATAGCCGAAGGCAATCCGGACCGCTACGGCATACTTGTAACCCGCGAGGGCGGCCTGTATCAAATATCTAAAGATAATTACAAACTGACTAAACTTTTCCTGCGGGATTACGACACGTCGCAAGATTATCTTATCTACAGCCTGAACCCGCTGAACGTCACTGTAAGGCTGACCCGGGGCAATACCGAAAGGATCTACATATCCGACAGAAATAACGAGGAAGAGGCTTTCTTTGAGTATACGACCGAGCCCAGACTGAGGGGTATATATAAAACCGTGTATGACCTCGTTTTCCCCTTTAAGCTCGGCCCCAACTACAGCAAGGCGGGCTTGGATCTCAAGCTTATGCCCAGCGATAATATAAGGGGCGCACTTCTGGTATCGGTAATTTTGGCTCTGGTATATGCCCTGTTCCGCAGCAGAAGAGGAGGGCTTGACTCCCCTCTGCCGGTGGACATTGCAATAGTATTGATAGGCGGGTTTTACGGCCTCGCCGCCCTGATGCTGCTGGATTTGCTGGGTTATAAAAAGGCAAAAACGTTTAAAAATGCAGGGCAGCCGCAGGCCTGAGCCCCGGAAGAACCTGCACACTTAGTACTTGAATAATAAAAGCCTCTATAATCACACGGTTATGGAGGCTTTAATTTTTCCTGCTGTAAAATACTTTTACGGCAGCACTTCTTCAAGATCGTATACCTGCTGAGCAAAGCAAATCCACCTACCCGCAGTCATCCAGTACTTCAATTATGGCGTCGCACGCATCGACGCAATTGCAGCAGCCACTACAATATGTAGTGTTTACGATCTCACCATATACAATATTTTTGAAAACATTTGCAGGGCAAATGCCTGCACAGACATTATTACAGGCAGGTCCGTTGGGATCGTTGTTCAATGCGTCACAAACGTCTTTTAACCACACAATATGTGTGAATACAGTGTCCCCCCCAGTAAAATGAACGGCAGTCATGCCCGACAAGGGCTTCGCATGTATGAACATAGTAGCGCCCGCACGAAGTGCCGGTTTGAGCATTCGTTGTGTTATACAAATTTAGTGATTTACTCACGAGCTTCTCCAAGATTCATGATAACATGCATTGTGCGTAAATTTGTGCCCGTCTTGTCATTGGGGCGTGACAGATATACGTCCATACCCTTGTTCGGCTTATCGCAAACCACTCTGACATCTTTATAGCTTGCCTCTACGGAACCGTCCGGCAGTGTCTGCTGTTTTCCGTCATTCAGAATATACTTTATTTTGTTATCAACGGTTTCCCTTTTGAAAAAGGCTTTTCCGTTGCTGTATATCGTGAAATCCCTACTGGCTTCATCAAACACCAGCACCATCGGCCCCATTATGTGGAAGGACCTTCCGCTCCCGCGCCAGACATCCATTCCCATGCCCGCCGCCCGGCTTTCCGCGCCATACGCCGCCACCGACGAACCCGTCATCAATAACACACCCAGTACTGCTGCGTTAAACATAAAGTTACGCCTGGTCATAAAGCACCTCATAAAAGTTATTTGTCACATTATACTGATCAGCAAGTTAACGATTACACACATAGTTAGATCAGTCAAACAATAATTGAGAACTTAGATAAAAGAGGCATTTATAAGGATTTTCGTATACTCTTCTTTCGGGGCGGACAGGATGTCTTCCGTATTCCCAGCCTCCACAACCGTGCCGCCTTTCATGACGATCATCCTGCGGCACACGGAGCGCACGAGGTTCAGGTCGTGGCTTATAAAGATATACGACATGGCGTACTTTTTTTGCAGATTTTTCAGCAGGGTCACCACCTGCAACTGCACGCTCCTGTCCAGTGAGGAGGTAGGTTCGTCGAAGATCACAAGATCCGGCCGGAGTATGATTGCCCTTGCGATGGCTATCCGCTGCCGCTGCCCGCCGGAAAACTCATGCGGATAACGGTCGGCGATATCCACGGGCAGTCCCACGTCGTTCAGCGCCTGTTCCACGGCGGCGTTAATTATGGTTTTATCCCTCTCTCCCTGGGCTATAAGGCCCTCCGCGATGATCATTTTCACCGTCATCCTGGGGTTCAGGCTGCCGTAGGGGTCCTGAAACACCGCCTGCATATACCGGCGCATACCGCGCAGCGCTTTGGGCGCGAGCCCGGAAAAAAGCTTCCCCTTAAACGTAACGGTGCCGGTAAAGGGGAGTATGCGTAAAACCGCCTTTATAAGCGAGGTCTTCCCCGATCCCGACTCGCCTACTATTCCCAGACTGTCCCCCCTGTTTACCGCGAAAGAGACCTCACTGACCGCGGCGAAATCGTTCTTTTTGCCGAAGCGGCCTGTTTTGCCTTTGTAGACCACATTCAGCCCGTCAACGCAAAGCACGGGTTCCGCGTTTACCGCGGATGCTTCCATCCTGCCGCAGTCGGCGTTTAAAAGCTCCTTTGTGTAATCCGAAGCGGGGCGGGAAAAAATCTCTTCCGTATTCCCCTTCTCCACCACCAGTCCGTCTTTTACCACCACCATCCTGTCCGCGTAGTTGCGCACTATACCCAGATCGTGGGTTATAAGCATGATGGACATATCGAATCTACTTTTCAGCCCTTCCAGCAATTCCAGGATCTGTTTCTGTATGGTCACATCCAGGGCGGTGGTGGGCTCGTCGGCGATCAGAAGTTTCGGGTTTGACGCAAGAGCCGCCGCTATCATAATCCGCTGCCTCTCCCCGCCGGAAAAGGCGTGGGGCAGGTCTTTCAGGCGGGATTCCGGCTTGCGCACCCCCACGAGGTCAAGCAGCTCAAGCGCCCTCAGCCTGGCGGCGGCGGTGCCGGCGCCCTCCACCACGGTGAGCCGCTCCGTTATCTGCTTTTCTATATTGTGCAGCGGGTTCAGCGACATCATCGGTTCCTGAAATATATAGGCGATCT
>JAVBTI010000050.1:0-17155 GCA_031556255.1 Deferribacterales bacterium
AAAGCCCTGCCAGGCCCGACCCCACAACCACCACGTCCGTCTCGATAACCTGGCGTTTGGCCTGGGCAAACGCCGCCGATACGAACAACATCATTACAGCAAGAGACACCAATACTTTGCGTATCATACACACCTCCTGAATAATGCCGAAAATACTAGCACATTGCAGCAGCCAAAATTGTGTCATACGATACTGTTTTTATAAAAATAATCATTATAATAAAAAAATTTTATAAACAAAGGCAATACAAATAATACCTGTTCATGCAAAAAATGCGCAAAATATCCGCTACCTCTCCGGCCCTTTTTTTGCTATATTATTTAGTATGAAGCGGTTATTAATAATTTTATGGATATTTTTTCCCGTGTTCTTTGTGTATTCCGCCGAGGTGACCGGCACAGGCTGCGCGAAAGACAAAAATACGGCGAAAAAATACGCTCTTGACGACCTCAGCTCGCAGATACGTGTGCGCGTGGAATCGGAGCTGTATATGGTCACGTCGCAGTCCGGCGCGAAATCCGAAAGCTATGTTTCCCATAAAATCCGCCTGACAAGCGATCTGAATATCCAAGAATACAGCCTGAACTATACGGAACGCAACGGAACCTACTGCGCAAACGTTTCTATCCCCAAGGACAGACTTCCCGTCTATCAGAAAAAAGCAGCCTCCATAGTGAAAGAGATCAATTCGTACACAGAAAAGGCCGGTAAAATCAAGCTTGATTCACAAAAAACCGATCTCCTGCAAAAAGCCCTCGACAAATACAATGAACTGGAAAATTATGACATTATAGTGCGCTTTCTGGGCGGAGAACCACCCGCGCCCGATATGGACAGAGCTGATATAAAAAGTGAACTGGTCCGCATGCAGCGGGTAAGCTCGGATATATCGCAGATAGCCAAAAACATCATGTCGAAAATGGGAAATAAAAGCGCCTATGTAAACCCGGTGCGGCTATACGGCAGCGCGGCAATAACGCCGTTCGCAGCTCTGCTCACACAGCAGATGCGGGCATACGGCACAATGAACCAGGATGCCGCCTACCAGCTTCACTGCCAGTATTCCCCGGAAGGTGACCCGTTCGCGATAAGCTGTGAGCTGAAATTTAACGGTGCGCCTGACGGCGCTTTCGTCACCGCAGTCTCGACGGAAGTCTGCAAACAGACGAACTGCGAAAGCTCCGCCTCCATGAAGCGCATGGAACAGATGTTCGGCACACCCGGCGCGGGGCTGTTCCGGGGTTATTTTTACACGAATTACGGCGACGCCGGAGTTATGCTCCGGGAAGGGGACGTTCTCACCCTGTATGCAAGGCTCAGCGAAGAGGCGGACCTGGCGGTAATCTTTATAAACGAAGGCAAGGCTGCCCTGTTCCCGCTTTCAGAAAAAAAACCTGTCATCAGGATCGCCGGGAAACTGACCAACAACGAAGTGGAGGTGATAAAACTGAAAGTAACACCTCCTTTCGGAACCGACACCCTTATTTTCGCCGCATACAAAGGGGAGATGGACGAACTCCTTCCAAAATACCGTTACGACAAGGATAGCGGGCTGTACGTCACGGATGAAACCCCCGAAGCGCTGCTTGAACGGTTTCGGAAAGTGCCGAAAGATAGATTTATCGAAAAAATTATGGTTTTCAACACGGAGCCGGCAAGATGATAAAGACGGCATCTATAACGGCTGTTCTCTTGGCGGCGGCGCTTTTCACCGCACAGGCATATGTTAAACCGGTTGTGCGGATTGAAGAGGCGTTCGCAATCAATGCGCTGGCCGTCACACCGGACGGCGGCACAATCATCGCAGCCGCATCCGACGGCACAATCCACCAGTTCACTGCTTCATCAGGCAGGAAAAACAAACCGTCGCTGAAACTGCCCCATCGTATATATGACATGGCCGTGACCGGCGAAGGGCGCTCTTTGCTCTTAGCCTCAGACAAAGTATATATAATGTCGCTGGCGGACAACTCACTGCGAACGGTGGACGCCCCCAGAGCTTCCGTTGTGGCGGCAGACCGCGCAGGACTCTTCGGTGCCGGTGCGTCGGGATATACGATAACATATTACAACCTCGAATCCGGCAGATCTACCCTCTCATTCCGCGCACAGGCGGAAATATATGCGGCAGCGGTGGACAGCGCCGCCAGAATGCTGTATGCTGCGGGTAAAGACGGAACCGTGCGTGCTTACGCTATCCCCGAAGGAAAGCTGGCCTGGGAATACCCCGCGAAAATCGGCACAATTACATCTCTCGCGCTCAGCGGGGATAAGATAATAGCGGGCGGGCATAACGGTGTGCGTCTTATCAGCAGAACCGGCGCGGATATCAAAGAACTTGCGCGTCATACCGACACAGTAAGAAGCGTTTCCATCACCCCTGACGGCAGATTCGCCGTGACCGGAGGTGACGACGGAATCCCCGTGGTGTGGGACACAGGCAGCTACCGGGCAGACAGTATCAAGCCGGCTTCCGAACTGCCGATAACCGCCGTCGCCATTGATCCTTACTTCAGATACGCCGCCGCCGCGGGCGCCGCCACCGGTGATATGGGCGGAATGCTGACCATACAATACACAGCCGATAAACGTGAAACACGCCGGATATATATTTTCCGTGACGCGACACTCACCCTGAACGGTGCAGGCTACGCAGACGGCACGGGTACTTTCGGCAAATATCTCGGCTACGAAGAAGGTTCGCGCAAATACACATTTACCGAGGTCGCGGGCAGCGTCCATAAGCCTGATAGACTGAACTATGACATGCCCCGGCCGAAAATATCCCAATCCCCCGTCTCCGTAACGGGAGCCACTGCGGCCATAGACACAACCCCGCCGGCCATATCACTGAATGAACGTGGCTTTCAGGCTGTCACGCAGGGTGAGATCACACCGGTGGAAGGGCAAATTACAGACGAATCCGGTGTGGCCTGGGCCGAAATCGATGAAAAGCCCTTGAAACTCGCTCCCGACGGGAAATTTACCACAGAGGTAGCAGTACCTGAAAGCGGTAAAAGCATCACAATCTCCGCCGCCGATGTATACGGCAACAGCACGGAAAAAACCTTTGTACTGGGGGCTGATAAAAATAAGAGCAGCATGGGGGGGCGCAAAGTGGCTCTCCTGATAGGTGTAAACCGGTATAAACACCTCCCCGGCCTGCGCACGCCGGAATATGGAGTGCGCATTCTCGGGGAAATGCTGCGGACCCGGTACGGTTATGAAATTATACAGCTTACGGGTGTCTCCGCCACAAGGGACGGAATAATGTCCGAAATAAACCGCCTCCGGCGAGCGCTTGGCAAAAGCGATAGCCTTATATTATACTATGCCGGCCACGGATACCTTGACACGGAAACAGATAACCCTTACTGGCAGCCGTATGACGCCGACCCGTCCGAAGACACGCGCTGGATACTGACAAGCCAGATTACATCAGCACTTGCGGCGTATGCTGCCGGGCAGATACTTATTATATCCGACAGTTGCTATTCAGGCAACGCAACCGGCTATGTCAAAGACGGCACAAATCTCAGAATCGTGATCAGCGCCGGCGGGAACGAACCGGTGGCGGACATAGACACGTCCGGGCACTCCATATTCACGGGAGCCATGATAAACGCACTTAAACTCGAACCCGACGATTCAGAAAAACTGTTTGAACTGATTAAAATGAACATCCCCTCCGGCACCAAACAAAAACCGCAGCTTGAAAAACTTTCCGGCGACGGGAAGTATATGCTTAAATAGAATCAGGCACTACGCCAAAGAAGCCAGCATCATTCTGTATTCAAGTGCCTTTGAATAATCTTTTTCCTGCATGGCCTTTTTATACAACGCGCCCAGTTCTTCCTGTGTATAAGGCACATTGCTGAAATCGGCGCCCGGAGAAATATTGATATTATAATTAATAATATTGAAATAGTAATTATTCACGATCTGCTTTTCCTCTTTCACCACCCCCGAATCTATGGCCTTTGACAAGACGTCATGAATGTCGGAAATTTTCATGTGGCCTCCTCACTGCCCATCTTCTCAATATCCACATGAGCGGTAATGAGCTTGCTAATGTAATCGCTAATATTAACTATTTTTTTGCCGTCTTCCTCTGCCTGTCCGGAAAACAGGTCGTAAAAAGTTGTGATGACTTTTGATTTACTTTTGGGCACCAGACGCACACCTTTTTCAGCGCATGTTTCCTCAACACATGTGATAATTTCATGCAGCAGTCCGTTATCCACTGCGGCTGATTTATTTACACGGACGGAATCCGGAAACATATTCCCTTCGCCGGTCAAAAGCCACTCCGGCGAAAACCGCCATTTCTTATAAATCTCCGCGAGCATCTCCACAGAGGGCCGCAGCTTGTTATTCTCGATCTGTGAGATATTACCCTGGGTCATACCGAATACCGCGGCAAACTCTTTAGAACTCAAACCGACTTCCTTTCTCACTAACGCTATGCGTTTACCCGCAGTCATTTATTCCACTCACCTGATATTAGAAAATTTAATTGACAAATTAGATAATATAATATAGTATTATATCACAACATTTATTAATGGGCAATATTCACGGGAGGTATCGGTGAATAGCTTTGAAAAAGAAGAGGTAAGCAACAGGTTTGTCGCGGTTGCAAAGTTATTGGCCTATCTGTCGTTCAGACTGGAAAACGTTTTTACAGATCAGAACGCCGAAAATGACTGCGAATGCATAGCTTTCATACTTTCGCTTCTGGCCGAGCACACCGGTAAACTGGCAAAAACGTACGAACAATAGCTGTTTCAAACAAAACACAGACTGTCCAATAAATACAGGCCTAACTTTTTTACCTGCGCAGGCAAGATATTTTTTGATAAATCCCGTCGGTGTCACGAAGGAAAACCACGCTTTTCCGCAGTGACATCCAAATAACTGGAGGCGGATCTCATCCGCCGAAGTTAACTCCCGTCTGAAAAGGGACTTTTTAGACGGCCTGAAAACCCCGGTAACCCGGGGTTTATATTGTTGCGTTCATGCATTAAAATACAGCATATACTCGTATGGTGTAGGCTTCAGCCTCTCCGGCTCTATCTCATATCTCCGCTTAAGCTCTATCCATGAATAAATAAATTCTTCCGTAAACGAGTCGCCCTTCAGAAGAAAATTATAGTCGTTTTCCAGCGCCTTCAGGGACTCTTCCAAACTGCCCGGAAGCTGCGGAACATCCGCAAGCTCTATCGGGTCGAGGTCGTAGAGATTTTTGTCCATGGCCGGACCCGGATCAATCTTGTTTATCACGCCGTCGAGACCTGCCAGCAGGATAGCTGAAAATGAAAGGTATGGGTTTGCTATAGGGTCGGGAAAACGGACTTCCACACGTTTAGACTTAGGGCTTGCCGAATACATCGGTATACGGATCGACGCGGAACGGTTACGGGACGAATAGGCGAGATTCACAGGCGCCTCATATCCGGGTACAAGCCGCCGGTAAGAGTTCAGCGTGGGATTGGTGAACGCCGCCAGCGCCGGGGCGTGCCGCAGGATCCCGCCTATAAAGTAAAGCGCTGTTTCAGACAGGCCGGCATAATCGTTACCGGCGAACAGCGGTTTGTCATCATTCCATAGAGATATGTGTGTATGCATTCCACTGCCGTTGTCACCGAAAATAGGTTTCGGCATGAAGGTCACTGTTTTTCCCCGACGCTCAGCCACGTTGCGCACGATATATTTATATTTCATCACATTGTCAGCCTGCTTCAGCAGGTTATCGAACTTTATGTCTATCTCGCACTGCCCTATCGCTACCTCATGGTGGTGGCATTCCACGTTCAACCCGGTCTGCTGCATCACATATGCCATTTCGCTGCGGATATTGTGTATTATATCGACCGGCGGCACAGGAAAATAACCGGCCTTGAACTCTATCTTGTGCCCGAGGTTTTTGCCCCCCTCGTCCCTGCCGGAGTTCCAGCCCGCCTCGCCTGTATCTATCCTATAAAACTGATGCTCCTGGGAAACCTTGTACTGCACATTGTCCAGCACGAAAAACTCCAGTTCCGGCCCGATGTAACAGGTATTGGCAATCCCCGTGGATTTAAGGTAGGCCAGGGTTTTTTGCGCTATATAACGCGGGCTTCTGGCGTAAGGGGTGCCGGTTATCGGATCGACAATATTACAGGTCAGCACCAGTGTGGGAATTTCAAAAAACGGATCGATGAACGCCGTGTCAGCATCCGGTATTATCAGCATATCACTGGCGTTTATAACCTGCCAGCCCTTCATGGATGAAGCGTCAAAACCGAACCCTTCCACAAAAGACTCTTCACTCAGGAGGTTGGCCGGGACACTTGTATGATGCCATGTCCCAAACATGTCGGTAAAACGCAGGTCGACCATTTTGATCTGTTTTTCTTTTACTATAGCAACGGCTTCTTTTGCTGTCATATATTTTTCTCCTCTTGTTGTGAATTACAGCGCGTCTTCGCCTGTCTCGCCCGTGCGTATGCGTATCGCTGATTCCACCGGCAGTATGAATATCTTGCCGTCGCCTATGCGGCCGGTTCTCGCCGCGCCCATAATTGCGCGTACGGCTTCATCTATCATATTGTCGGTAAGTACTATTTCCAGTTTAATCTTGGGGATGAAATCCACCACATATTCACTGCCTCTGTAAAGCTCCGAATGGCCTTTCTGCCTGCCAAACCCTTTGACCTCCGTAACGGTGATCCCCGTAATGCCGATCTCGGTGAGCTTTTCCTTCACATCATCCAGTTGAAAGGGTTTAATAATAGCTTCTATCTTTTTCATACCCTGCAAATCTCCTGTACCAGCATCAAGACAAAGATGAAATTATCATATTTTCATCTAAACTTCTACTGAAAATTGACTTTTTCACTTTCAGTCAACATCATGCCTTTCTTTTTCAGTAATTCCCAAAAATCAGCGGTTTTATCATTGGGAATCGGAATAAGTGACATGCAGTCTTTGAGGAGCACCAGCTTTTCAACCAAGGCCGGCCTCATTACGGCTATATCCCTGACACTTTCTTTTACACAGAAATTCTCCGCCTCACCCGCAATCAATATTCTGCCGTATCCTTCCAAAAGAGACAGGAATCTTTCGGCATTTTTGTTTACCGAAGCATCATCAGAAGAAACCTCCGGCCTGACCACCGAAAACATCTCCGTATCACGGCTGTTCAGCCCTTTAGTATAAAACTCGAAATCTTTGCCGGGTTTATCCGCCCAGCCGGCCAACACGGCATACAGTGGCCCGTACACCGCCCAGCCGGGAGTTCCGAAAAGACAGTGGGGCGGCCATATAGTGTGCGTTTTCCCCGCTTTTTCAAGCCGTTCTAGATACTCTCCGGCTTTGTCTGAAACTGCTTTCCACTTACCTTCCCCCACATCTTTTACCGATATCGTTGTAAATGGCGCCGGATGGACCCCAGCAGCATCTTGCCAATATGACGGGGTCGCAATATGCCCCGGCATATGGGAATCCATTGTGACTATCACCTTATCTATTTTATCGCCATGGCGGACAATAAAACCGGCCAGCCTGTCCATATCCTCGTCAGCACCCTTGACGGACAGGGCCCCGTCAGACTTTACAAAATCATTTTGCGGATCAACTATCAGTAAGAGATTTTTTTTGCGCACTAATTCCCCCTATACGGGCAGAGCCACCGGCCGAAAAATCACCCTCCCAAGGGAGGGTCAGGGATCCGGACGGGGTTTTCCGCCCCATGCATATAAAATTATACTTCCGGAGCTTGTATAACAAGTATGTATATTCCCGCGCGCACGGCCGCGTCCAGCTTTTCCGCAAGGCCGCCCCGCGCGCCGCTCTCTTTCGTCACCAGGCATTTAATGCCATATTTTACAATGGTTTCCAGATTTTCTTCCAGAGTAAACGGCCCACGGGCAGCTATTACATGTGTATCCGGTATGCCCAGCAAGCGGCAGATCTCCACAGAAGCAGAATCATCCAGCACTCTCACCACCGCGCCGGCAAACAGTCCGCGGAACAGGCCTAAATTTTTGGAACCGATAGTGAAAAATAAAGGTAAAAAATCACCGTTTTCCAGTGCCTCCGCAGCTTCACTCCAGCCGGAAACATATATCAGCTTATCATACCCGGTGTATCTGTCTGAATCAGGCAGGCGGGAGGCACGTTTCGCATTTATGTACGGTATATTCAGCCGCCCGCACACATCCGCGGCAATCCTGCTAATCTCCGCCGCGAAGGGGTGCGTGGTATCGGCGACGGCGCTTATATGCTTATTTTTGATGAATTCCGTCAACGATTCGGATGTGAACCTCACAAAGGCCGCCTTATCGCCGTACAGCTCTCTGAAATACCTGTACCCGTAATCCGTGGCCACGGTAACTATATAATCGCCGCCTGTTTTGGCGATATATTCGTGGGTATCAGCCGTACCGCCCAGCACAAGAATCATTTAAGTGCGTACCCACGGGGGGTGACCATCTTACCGTTCACCAGCCGGGTGTGGGTGTTGCCCACGATGACAATTGTAAACATATCTATCCGGGAAGTATCGAAATCATCAATATTAGAAATATATATCCGCTGGCCATTCCGGTACGCATTCGTTACCGCGCCGGCAAACAGATTGCCCCGCGCCTCACGGAACCGGCGCAGCGTATACGGAAGCTGTGTTGTACGCTCGGAACTCACCGGATTGTATATAGCGCAAACAAAATCGCCGGCGTTCACGGCATCTACCCTTTTCTGTATGACCTCCCATGGGGTAAGGTGGTCGGACATGGATAAAAACACCGTATCTTCAGTTACCGGGGAACCAAGCAACGACGATGCGGCAAAGCCAGCGGACACGGACGGGATTACTTCGATATCTACATCTTCGCCCTCCGCCAGTTCATAGGCGAGAGCAGCCATACCGTATATGGAAGGGTCGCCGCTGCATACGATACAGACTTTACGGCCGAGGATACACTGGCCAACAGCGTAACCGACCCGCTCAACCTCTCCGCGCATACCGTTGCTGAAACGTTCCTGCGCGAGGGTGAGCATATGTTCAATCTCATCAATATACGGCTTATACCCGACCACCAGATCGGCCTTCCTGATCGCGTTCTCCGCCAGAGGTGAGGTAAGCCCCGGAAATCCGATGCCCGCGACAATGAGCTTATTCATAGAGTGTATCCTTCGCCAGCGCGACCATGACCCCGTGAAACGCCTTTGCAGGGAGTATCAACGCAGGGTGATGCGCCGCGATCATGGCGGAAGGCTCCGCCACGGCGGGGATATCAAAATGTCTGGCCGCCGCTGTCGGTTCGCAGGGCAGATTATAAGCATCGAAAAGGAATTTGGGAATAAACCGTATATGGATATTCAGCTCCCGAGCGGCCTCTATGAGCCCCGCCTCTTCTTTTTTAAGCCAGGCGGAGGATATAAGCCGCAGATCATTGAAGGAGATCCCGGTTTCTCCGCAGGCATCTGCCAGTGCTGCTTTAATATCGGCGGAAGACACGCCTTTGCGCGCGCCCACGCCGGCGACATATCTGCGATCCGCCTGTGTGGCGGTTGTAATAACCGGCGTTGCACCCGTTATGCCGGACACCAGGCAGCAGAGCGTGTTTGCTCCCCCCTCATGCCCTCCGGCGGCGCTGATAACATATCTGCCCGCGTCATCGCACACCACCACGGCGGGGTCGGTGTATTTTGAACCCAGGCAGGGGGCGATAACGCGGCTGACTATCCCCTGCGCCATTACAAAGATCAATCCGTCATATTTTGAAAATAACGTGGGAACATGATCCGAGAGCTTATCGAAAGCCGGAACGCCCGGGGAGCTGTATTTGGAAAACACATGCATATCCGCGCCTGTTTCAGCGGATATGGCTCCCGCGAGGCTAACCCCGGCGGGAGATACGGCTACAACGGCAAGCCTGCTATTCCCCATCGCGGCATCCGTGGGAAAACGAGGGGTCGTACAATCTGGAAGCGGCCTTCAACTGCCTGCCCACAACAGCGCCGACGATAATAATACCGTGTTGTTTGATGCCGGCTGCTTTCCCGGCTATTGTAGCGATGGTGCCCAGAACAATTTTTTCATCCGGCCAGCTCGCGCGGTAAACCACAGCCACGGGCGTACCCGGCAGACATCCCGCTTCGGTAAGTTTCACCGTTATCTCGTCTATCATGGACAGGGAAAGGTATATGCAGAGGGTGCCTCCGGCTTTCGCAAGGGCGGTGAAATCCTCCGGCACAGGGGTTCGCCCCGGGTAACGTGTGATAATCACCGTCTGTGACAGCTCCGGCGCGGTAAGCTCGCATTTCATGGCCGCGGCGGCGGCGAAAAGGGAGGTAACGCCCGGCACTACCTCATAGGGGATGGACAGCCTGTCGAGCTCCGTCATCTGTTCAAGGATCGCGCCGTACAGGGAGGGGTCGCCGGTATGCAGCCTGGCCGTGTCATGGCCGTTTTTATACGCGTCCCGCATAACTGTGATGATCTCCGGGAGAGACATGGAGGAAGAATCATATATGCGGGCCTCTTCGTGCGCATATTTGAGGATTTCCGGCGAAACAAGGCTCCCTGCGGTCACCACGGTCAAACATTCCGACAGTATACGTCCCGCCTTGATCGTTATCAGTTCGGGATCGCCCGGTCCCGCGCCTATAAAATAAACCTTCGCCACTTTATACGCTCCTAAGGCGTCAATTTTTCAGTTTTCTATCAACTTTTTTTGCAAGACTTTTCAGATCCTTGTTGACAGGGTAGTTATCCATCAGCTCCTGTAAATATTTAGCGGCGGCGGTACCGTTGTCTTTCAGTTTTAGGGCACTCTCCACCATCGACACGTAGCTGTCCTCCAGGCGCAGACTGGAGGGATAGTTATCCAGCAGGTACTGAAACCGCATTATAGCGCTTTCAGGCTTCCTGATACGCATATAAAAACGCCCCACCTGGTATTCGTACTCCGACAGCTTCACGAACATCTTCTGCCGTTCGGCTTCGGCACCGTATTCATCAAACTCATCGGGATACAAGGCTTCCAGTTCATCAAAATATTCCACCGATTTCTGCGCATATGTTTGGTCCCTTTTGGGATTCAGCGATATAGCGCTGTACGCCAGCCCAAGGCGGTTCAGCACATATGGGGCGTCCGGGCTCTGGTAATAAAGGTCGTAATATATCTCATAAGCAGCGATGGCGTCCAGATAGGCTTCATCCATAAAATACGCGTCCGCGAGCTTTTTCTGCGCAAACTGTGCCTCATCCGGCGATTCCGCATTAAGGATTGCATTTTCAAACTTCTCCGCGGCTTTGTCATACTTCTTTGCATCCATCAAAGCGTTGCCTTCAACGATCAGCTCCTGGCTGGGTTTATCAACTTCAACATACTTGGCGCAGCCCGTAAACAGTGCAAAAGCTGTAAAAAAAATGATAAATAAATGCTTCATACCGCCCCTGTTAGCTTTACATATACATCCGGATAAGCGATTCTGGTAATTTTCGCACGGTACGGGCCATAACCTGAAGTGGCTTCCCCGTCGGTCACGTACAGTTGTCCGTCTATTTCCGGCGCCTGGAAAAAAGCCCGCCCTTCCAATATAAAATCGAAATCCTCGTTCGGCTTTTCCGCAAAGCAGATTATTTCACTTTTTTTCATCTCTTTCAGACGCTGCATGGTATTCTTTTTTTGCAGTGTTTGCAATATTTTCAACCGTCCGGCCACTATTTTGTCCGGCACCTGCCCCGGCATCGACGCGGCAGGCGTACCATCTTCCGGCGAATAAGGGAAAAAACCGGCGTAATCCGGTTTCATTTTCTCAAGAAAGCTTTTTACCTCCAGGAAATCCTCTTCCGTTTCTCCGGGAAAACCCACTATGACGGTGGTGCGGATAAACGCGTCCGGCAGTTCCCTCCGTATCATGGAAAAACATTTTTCAATAGCCGCCCGGTCCGAGTGCCTGTTCATCTTTTTAAGCAATTTATCCGATGCATGCTGGATTGGTATATCAAAATAACGCCATACGTTGGGGAGTTTTCTCACAGTTGCCGCCAGTTCAGGAGTAACGCCGTCCGGATTGAGATACATCAGCCTAAAATATGTATCCGGCAGAGAACCAGCCAGATCAGTCAGCAATTCCGGTAAAAAATAACCGGCGCCCGCGGCTCTTTTTGCCGGGGGTGTTGATTTTAAAGCTCCGCTCCCCTTGGCCGCCGCTACCAGATCGCGGCCGTATTTTGTGCTGTCCTGGCTGATTATTATTATCTCTTTGGCACCATTTGCGGCAAGCCGTTTAGCTTCCTCAAGCAGTTCATCTTTGGACGCGGAACAGAGCCCGCCTCGAATGGAAGGTATGGTACAGTAAGCACAGCGGTTATCACAACCTTCCGATATCTTCAGGTAGGCGTAATATGGCGCGTTAAAAAGAAAACGTTCATTTTTTCCGCGATTAATAGCAAGATCGGCGGCAAGGGAGGATATATAGTCAATAATTTTACTCTGTTCCCCCACCCCGGCGAAAAAGTCTATCTCCGGCAGAAGCGCCTCCCCACCTCCGGAGGGTTGTGTAAAAAACTCTTCCCTGTAGCGCTCCACCATACAGCCGAAAACCACCAGTTTTGCATGAACAGGGATCTGTTCCCGCATGGACAGGATAGCTTCGATAGCTTCGTCCACCGCAGGCCTGATGAAACCGCAGGTATTGATTATCATAAGATCGCAGACAGACGGATCTGTTGTAAAAACAAAGGTTTCTCCGTACAGAGCACCTGCCAGACGTTCCAGATCCACCTGATTTTTAGCGCAGCCGAGGCTAACAAACCCCACATTCAACATAATTCAGCAACCCCGGTCATAACAGCCGCGCCCCCGCAGTTCACCCCTGCGCGTTTTTCCAGTCTTTCAGAAATTGTTCCAGGCCGTTGTCGGTAAGCGGGTGTTTGATCATCTGCATCAGCACTTTGAACGGAATCGTGGCGATATCTATCCCTTCCTGAGTGCACTGAAACACGTGCATAGGATGGCGTATGCTTGCCGCTATCACTTCGGTATCAAAATCGTATGTGCTGATGATATCCTGGCACTGGGAGGCGATGATAATCCCGTCGTGGCCTATATCGTCAAGGCGCCCGGCGAAAGGACTGACGTATCTTGCACCGGCTTTGCAGGCAAGAAGCGCCTGATTGGGCGAAAAAATAAGGGTCATATTTACGGGGATATCTTCCTCGGCAAGCTCATTTGTGGCAATAAGGCCGTCTTTGGTGAACGGGATTTTAACCACGACGTTCTCATGTATTTTCGACAACCTGTGCGCCTCATCCACCATCTCACGGGATGTTGTGGAAATCACCTCGGCGCTGACCGGGCCATCCACTATTTCACATATTTTTCTTATAGTGTCCGCAAAATCTTTTTTCTCTTTCGCAATCAGCGTGGGATTTGTCGTTATGCCGTCAATCACCCCAAGAGCAGCCGCTTCGCGAATCTCTTCAATATTAGCCGTGTCCAGGAACAGTTTCATTTTATTATCCTCTTATCTTTGAAAATATACTGTGTGCGGCGCTTTATTTTAGTCGGAGTAAATCCGGCTCAAATACGCGCTTCGCTATGCCTCATTACACTCGGCTCCGCGGGCGGCACCTTGTGCCTTCCCCCCCTCCGGAGCTTCGCTCCGACTCCCCAAAGGGGAGTTACGCGACGGGGATATTAAATTACTTATGTGCGGCGCTTTATTTTTGCCGGAGCCCCTTCGGGCTTGTTGTTTTAGTCAATAGCATTAGCCCGCTCACGTGGTTTGCTACCATCCAGCGACCGTCGGGAGCGATTGCCGTAGCTATTGACTCCCCAAAGGGGAATGCAACAGACACTATCAGGCAGAATGCTCTTTTTCAACTGCTTCGGCTTTCTTTTGAGCTTTGAACTTCTCCATGCATTCGTCAGAGCAGAAGTAGTACACTTTGCCGTAATATTTCAGCCTGTGCTCGCTTCCCTCCTCAACATAAGTTCCACAGACCGGGTCTTTTGACATATTTGTCGTATCTATGGCTTTCTTTTCGTCTTTTTCCTCCTTTTTATTAGGAAGAACTTTATTCTTCATCAGAAGAACCAGAATACCTATAACAACAATTAAAAATATTAATTTGGATATGGAAAATCCCATCATATTTACTCCTTCTCGGGACGACGGCTGCCCGGTTTTCTGTTATTGTCATGTCTGCGCGGACCGCGGGACTGTTGCTGCTGTTTGGGTTTTTTGTCCGACATTATGGTAACTGACTTTATCTGTCCGTCGCCATAGCTGACCGTAGAAATACCGGGAACCGTCTTGGCAGCAATGTGTATCTCACGGCGCACAATGGTAGCCATGGGGGGCATTTTCGCCGGGCGCCCGTTCTTCTTTACCGACTGCGCCAGACGGACAGCCTTCTCTTTCAAAGGCGCTATCACACGCTCTCTATAGTTATCAACATCCACAAGAATGCGTATATCCGTTTCATCGTCACATCTCAGAACGCGATCCATCAGATATTGCAGACTGTCCAGCGTCAACGCCGATTTTCCAATCAGAAGGTTGGAATCGTCGGATAAAATATTCAGAACACAATCCGGGTGGAGGTCCTTTGTTTCGATATGATAGTTGTCAAACCCGGCTTTGTTGAGAATTTCTGAAAGATAAAGCTTTGCCTTACGCTTGAGGTATTCGTGATCATCAAATTTTATCTTAACCTTCGCCGGCTTTCTGCCTATCCCCAGGATACCTTTGGCACCCGGATCTATAACTTCCAGTTCAACGAACTCCCTGGGCACCTGCTGTTGAATCAGAAACTGGTTTAATATCTCTGCAGGCGAATCGCCGTCCACTTCAAAATATCTCATCTCTACCTCAACTCAACTGTATTATTTATAACAGACCGCCGCGACATAATCTCACTTCACCTTTTTATTTATGACATACTGCTGGGCAATAGACAAGATATTGTTTGTCAGCCAGTAGACAACCAGCCCTGAAGGGAAGTTCAGGAAAAGGAAAGTAAAAACTATGGGCATGGCCAAAAATATCTTCTGCTGCATCGGATCCGCTGTGGACGGAGTCATCTTCTGCTGGAGAAACATCGTAGCGCCCATCAATATCGGAGTTATATAATAAGGATCCTTCATAGACAGATCAGCAATCCATCCGAAAAAGGGCGCACCTTTGAGCTGAATGGAAACCAGCAGCGATTTATAAAGGGCGAAAAAGATCGGAAGCTGCACAAGCATCGGCAGGCAGCCGCTCATGGGGTTGATCTTGTGTTTTTTATAAAGCTCCATCGTGGCGGCGTTCATCTTCTGCGGGTCGTTTTTAAACTGCTCCCTGAGTTTCGCCATCTCCGGCTGGAGTTTGGACATACCCCGCATGGATATCATGCTTTTCAAGGTTAACGGCAAGGTTATAATCTTCACGATAATCGTGAGAATAATAATAGCTATCCCATAGTTATGCACAAAACCATAGGCGAAATTCATGATCTTTGTCATAGGGATGGCCAGAAAAAAGAACATTCCATAATCTATGCTTTTCTGAAGCTCTATACCGAACGATTTCAGTGCTTCATACTCTTTGGGCCCCACGTAAACGCCAAGATCTTTCACACTTTCAGACGCCCCGGGGGCTATTGTCATGCTTCTGTGAAGCCCGGTAAGGGCAGAATTGCCGGTTTTAGTTATATCCGCATAGTCGAAACCGTCCGCAAAAACCGCGAAAATGAAGTATTTGGATGTATATCCTCCCCAGAGCGGGTGAGACAGGGCGAGAGTTTTTTTAACATCTTTGGCTTTCTTCTTCTCCGTCTTCCCCTTGCTGTGGATTATCGGCCCGGTGAACACGTAACTGTCGGATTCAAAGCCTTTCCCCAGGTCGGGGCCGACCGTAACGTTGACAGGCACAGAGCGTATATCGCCGGAAAGATTTTCAACCCAGAGTGTCATAGGTATATAGTACCCTTTTTCCGGCAGAGTGTATTGCTTGGTGACGCGCAAAACATCGTTTTCAGCGGTAAAGGTAACAACAGTGCCGTCAGATCCTTTCTCCACCGTATGAGTGTAGCCTGATGCCAATCCGGCGGTGAACGACGCATAGTTTAAAGCTTCATTATCCAGACGGATAAATGTGGGCGCCTCGTCAGCCTCCCCCTTGTATGCACGGAGGTTTACAGAACGGATATCGCCGCTGTTTGCGTCAAAAGATACCGTTAATTCAGGTGTTTCAACTGCAAAGGGAGGGGTATATACCGACGATATGCCGGATGCGGGCGTGTCCACTGGAACTGTGGCAACAGCGGCGGCATTATCGGGCGTACTTACGGGCGCCTGCGCTGTGGCAGATCTATTATCAACCGTTGTCGCCGGGTTTTTGGGCATGAGGAAATACTGCCACGCCACAAAAAGAACAGTGCACAGCACAACGGCGAGTATCATTCGAAATTTTGCATCTTTATCCATCTATATCAATCCTTTGTTGTTTTAACGGGGTCGTAACCGCCTGCGGAAAGCGGATTGCAACGCAATATACGCCAAGCGGTAAGCAGGGAACCTTTAATAAAGCCTTTTTTACTGAAAGCCTCAACGGCATAGTGGGAACAAGACGGATAGAACCGGCAGCAGTCGCCGATATAAGGAGAAATGCAACGCTGGTAGAGTTTAATTAGAAATACCGCCAGTTTTTTTGGGTGCAATTTTTTGGCAAAGTCCAGTAAAGTCTTTTTGCAGAGCCGCGAAGTCAGCATGGGCGGCTACCGGCAAAGCTATAAACATTATCCAAGCGTTTTGAGGCAGTAAAATGCGGCATTTTCTGTACAATTCCCGTAATCGGCGTTTCAGCCTGTTTCTGTCCACTGCTAAGGGGGCAACTTTTTTGTTCACCACAAAAGCCGCTTTCTGGCCGTCACGGAAAACTACCGCCGCCCTGAGAAGAGTACCGTAGTAATGTTTTGCCCCGGAAAAAAGGGCAAAAGTACCCTTTCCGCGCAGGCGCTGCGACCGGGGAAATCTAGCACGAAACAAGTTTCTTGCGGCCTTTAGCCCTTCTTCTTTTCAGTATAAGGCGGCCCCCGCGGGTGCTCATGCGGGCGCGAAAACCCTGCTTGCGCACTTTTTTAAGTTTGCTGGGTTTCTTCATGGTACGTTG
>JAVBTI010000081.1:0-33267 GCA_031556255.1 Deferribacterales bacterium
GATTAACAAGGGATTGAAGACGGCCTGTGTTGCCGCCTGCTGGAACAGGGCGCTTGATGCAGGGCCGATTGATGAACTACGGACAAAATACCTGAATAAGGGATACAGCTTGAAAACCTCACTGTATCCGGAGTTTACAGATTTGTCGACAGATCCTAATATACTTTTTAAAGAGAAAAGTATTAAATAGCCTTCTTCCTCCTCAAAAAAAGCCCGCCTGTGTTATGCAGGCGGGCTGGATTCTCATCTGATTTAAGAAATTTGCTTATTTCCCCATGGAATCCAGAAACTCCTGGTTGGTCTTGGTGCCTTTCATTTTGTCAAGCAGGAACTCCATTGCGTCAACGGCGTTCATGTTGGAGAGGAATCTGCGCAGGATCCACACTTTATTCTGCTCTTCTTTGGTGAGCAGCAGTTCTTCACGGCGGGTGCCGGACTTGTTAACATCTATGGCCGGGAATGTGCGGCGCTCTACAAGGCGGCGGTCGAGGTGCAGCTCCATGTTACCCGTTCCTTTGAACTCCTCGAATATCACCTCGTCCATCCTGGAGCCGGTGTCCACAAGGGCGGTGGCGACGATGCTAAGGCTGCCGCCCTCTTCGATGTTACGTGCCGCGCCGAAAAAGCGTTTCGGTTTATGCAGGGCGTTGGCGTCCACACCGCCGGACAGTACTTTGCCCGATGGCGGTTCGATGGAGTTATACGCCCGGGCTAGGCGGGTGATGCTGTCCAGCAGGATTACCACGTCTTTGCCGTGCTCCACCAGACGTTTTGCCTTGTTGAGCACCATCTCTGAAACCTGGACGTGCCTGTACGCAGGCTCGTCGAAGGTGGAGCTGATAACCTCCGCCTGCACGGAGCGCTGCATGTCGGTAACCTCTTCCGGGCGTTCGTCGATCAGCAGTATTATCATGATAACTTCGGGGTGGTTCTTGGATATGCTGTTGGCTATGGATTTCAGAAGCATTGTCTTCCCTGTTTTGGGCGGAGCCACGATAAGGCCGCGTTGTCCTTTGCCGACAGGGGATATGAGGTTCATTGTACGTGTGTCGTAATGTGAGGGGAATGCTTCCAGATTGAGGCGTTCTTCAGGGAAGAGGGGGGTGAGGTTTTCGAACAGCTTTCTCTGCCTTGTGGGCGGGTCGTCATTGATCTGTTCGACTTTGAGCAGGGCGAAATATTTTTCGTTATCTCTGGGCGGGCGTATTTCACCTGCCACCGTGTCGCCGTTCCTTAATCCGAAGCGGCGAATTTGCGCGGGGGATACATATATATCGTCCGGGCCCGGAAGATAATTAAAATCCGGAGAACGTAGAAAGCCGAAACCATCGGGCAGTATTTCCAGAACACCCTGGCCATAGATCTGCCCGTTGCGTGCGCTTGTCGCTTTGAGGATTTCAAACATCAGCTCCTGGCGGAGAAGATCCCCGGCGTTTTCAATTTCCAGATCGCTGCCCAGCGACACAAGATCTTCGATAGGCTTCTTTTTAAGCTCTGTTAAATTCACACAAGAACTCCTTATTTATTGTGGTTATTGCACATTGTCTCAGATGCAAACATTCACTAAAAATTACCCTGAGGCAATTTAATGCCAGGGAACGACACAACCCATGCAGCACAGGCTATATTGATTTCTAGGTTTAACCCGCAACCATCCAATCATCAAAAATAACATATTTGAGCGGGTTTGATTAACTGAAGCATTCATGATATGAGATGCCGTAACTAAAGCAAGGATAATACCGGCCTGATTATATGTCAAGCAAAATTCCGCGTTTTATCTGTTTTAAATACAGGCTTTTTATCGGCACAAGCCCGCACCTTTTTGCTTGCCTTATATGCACATCTTAGTATATTCTAAACAGTTTACAGAGGTTTCATGATGCGGAATAATTTGATACGTAATTTCAGTATAATAGCACATATAGATCACGGCAAATCCACTCTTGCCGACAGGATTATCGAATACACTGGCGGGCTGGACGAACGGCGCATGAAGGCACAGGTGCTGGACAATATGGACATAGAGCGGGAACGCGGTATCACCATAAAAGCACAGACTGCAAGGCTTTCGTACATAGCGGATGACGGCAATAAGTACCAACTCAACCTTATCGACACTCCGGGGCATGTGGACTTCACCTACGAAGTATCCCGCAGTCTTGCCGCGTGTGAAGGCGCGTTGATTGTGGTCGACGCCTCACAGGGGGTGGAGGCGCAAACCATAGCCAACGCTTTCATGGCGGTGGACCAGAATCTGGAGCTTATCCCGGTTATCAACAAGATAGATCTGCCCTCAGCCGACCCGGAGCGCGCAAAAGCTGAAATAGAGGATGCTATAGGCATAGATGCGTCAGCCGCCATTCTGGCCAGCGCCAAAGAAAAGATTGGCACAAGGGAGATCCTTGAGACGATAGTGAAACGTGTGCCTGCGCCATCGGGCGACCTGGACAAGCCTCTGAAGGCCATGATTTTCGACTCGTGGTACGACTCATACCGCGGTGTGGTGGTGCTTGTGCGTATGGTGGACGGTGTAATGCGTTTCGGCGACAAGATTAAGTTCATGTCCACCGGCAGGGAGTATGAAATTACCGAAATGGGTGTGTTCACACCTGCATCCATGCCGGTAAAAGAGCTTTCAGCCGGGGAGGTAGGCTTTATCACCGCCAGCATAAAGGATGTGCACGAGGTAAAGATAGGCGACACCGTTACTCATGCTAAAAAGCCTACAACGGAACCTTTTCCGGGGTTCAAACATGTCAAGCCGGTGGTTTTCTGCGGCCTTTACCCCATAGACCCGAAAGATTATCAGGAGTTGCGCGACGCCCTCGAAAAGCTTATACTGAACGACAGTGCCGTCACCTTTGAACCGGAAAGTTCTCAGGCTCTCGGCTTCGGTTTTCGCTGCGGTTTTCTGGGACTGCTCCATATGGAAATAGTACAGGAGCGCCTTGAGAGGGAATTCGATCTTGACCTAATCTCCACCGCACCTACCGTTGTTTTTCGTGTTACGAAGCTTAATGGTGAAGTAATGGAGGTGGACAATCCCGCCCTGCTTCCGCCGGCCGGCGAGTTCGAGATGGTCGAGGAACCATATATAACAGCCACAATAATACTCCCCGCCGAATATGTCGGCGGTGTTATGCAACTTTTACAATCCCGCCGGGGTGTCCAGCGGAATATGAAGTATATGAGCGCGACCAGATCCATATTGGAATATGATCTGCCGCTGATGGAAGTTGTAACTGATTTCTATGACAAGCTGAAATCGATCTCCCGCGGTTACGCTTCTTTCGACTATGAGTTTTCCGACTTCAGGGTCAGCAATCTTGTGAAACTGGATATCCTCATAAACAAAGAGCCGGTGGACGCTCTGAGTATAATAGTACACAGGGATCAGGCGGAATACAAAGGACGGGAGCTGGTGGAGCGCATGAAAGAAGTGATCCCCCGCCAGATGTTTGAAGTGGCGATACAGGCCGCCATAGGTAGTAAAGTCATCGCGCGCAGCACAGTCAAGGCTTTCCGAAAGGACGTTATTGCGAAATGCTATGGAGGCGATATAAGCCGCAAACGTAAACTCCTGGAAAAGCAAAAAGAAGGGAAAAAGCGCATGAAGCAAATAGGGCATATAGATCTTCCTCAAGACGCATTTCTCGCTGTGCTGAAGATTGGGGATGACAAATGACGCAGCCGTGCGCAGCGCAGCAAGCTTACGGATGCGTCATCCCGGCCCCCGAGCCGGGATCCGGAATAAAAACAATGGGTAATTTCCTTAATTAATCTTATCATGGATTCCGGGTCAGGCCCGGAATGACGGGAATTGGATTCCGGGTCAGGTCCGGAATGACGTACGGTTTAACACCGGCGATAATTAATAAATAAGCAAAACAGGTATTTTTAATGTCAACAACTGAAAAAAAGGCAGACAAGGTCGCGGACGGGGCAGAAAAACCGCGCAAAAATTCCACACGGGATTTCATTGATTCGCTTGTGATCGCCTTCGTTATCGCGATGGTGATACGCACATTTCTGATCAGCGCGTACAAAATCCCCTCCGGCTCAATGCTTGAAACATTACAGATAGGTGATCACCTGCTTGTGAGCAAGATCAGCTATCTGATAGGCGATCCGCACTTCGGCGACGTGGCGGTTTTCGAATATCCTCTGGAGCCGGATAAAGACTTCATCAAGCGCGTTATAGGTGAGCCCGGCGACAGAATAAAGATCGCAGACAAAGTGGTATACCGCAACGGCGAGCCGCTGGACGAAAAATACAAACGGATAGTCAAACCATACAGCATGGATTACGTATCGGACAATATCCCGGAATTCACAGTGCCTGAAGGGCAGTACCTTATGTTGGGAGACAACCGTGATGAGAGCTATGACAGCAGATTTTGGGGTTTTGTATCAAGGGACAGCTTCAAAGGGAAGGCTTTGATAATATACTGGTCGAAAGAGTACCAGCCGGGGCTGGCCGGATTTGTTAAGGGGATACGGTGGAACCGGTTTCTGGACATAGTGCGCTAGGGTATAATTGACCCCGTGCGTGACTCCCCGGCGGGAAGGTGCGTTAGCACTTTTTGACGGGGGATTTATACCCGCCGGTACGCTTCCGTTGGTTGCTTCCCGGATGTAATGCAACGTTGAACGAACCGGCTGATGGGGGAGTTGAGACGCGGCTTGCCGCTCGAAGCGAAGCAAGTGGTCGCGTGTGAGTGAAGCGAACATGCGCAACAGAAAACAGGGGGTTTAATGAAAAAATACGGTACCATTCTACTTAAGTTGAGCGGCGAAGCTCTCATGGGTAACCAAAAATACGGTGTCGACGGTGAAACTGTGCGTTATATAGCGCAGGAGCTCCGGTCGATCTATGACACTGGTGTGCGTATAGGGATTGTTATTGGCGGAGGGAACATCTTCCGCGGCGTTTCAGGCTCCGCCGAAGGTATGGACCGCGTTTCCGCCGACTATATGGGGATGTTGGCCACTGTGATAAACTCTCTTGCCCTTCAGGATGCCCTTGAGAAAGCCGGAATACCCACGCGGGTACAGACGGCCATCGAAATGCGTCAGGTGGCGGAGCCGTTCATACGCCGCCGCGCAATGCGCCATATGGAAAAAGGCCGGGTTGTGATATTCGCCGCCGGCACCGGAAACCCATATTTTACAACCGATACCACCGCCACACTCAGGGCATCGGAAATAAACGCAGAAGTGGTCATTAAAGCCACAAAAGTCGACGGAATCTACACATCCGACCCGAAAAAAGATTCCGCTGCAAAGAAGTTTGACAAGATAAGTTACATAGATGTGCTCACAAAAGGGCTGAAAGTAATGGACTCCACCGCCATCAGTATGTGCATGGACAATAGTATTCCCATCATCGTGTTCGACCTTTACGCGAAAGGCAGTTTGCTCAAAATAGTAAAAGGCGAACAGGTGGGGACGCTGGTTGAATAGGGCTTAATACCCCCAACGCGCAACTCCACGCTGGGGAGTCGGCGAACGCAGGTGCGCCGGTGGGGTCAGACACACGGTGCCGCCGTGACTCGTACCGGAGCAAGGTTTTCTTGCGCAGGGAAGAGTTACGGAGCACAGCGGAGTTGAGGCGCGGCTTTGCCGTCCGAAACGGAACAAGCGGTTGCGTGTGAGCGAAGCGAACATGCGCAACAGAAAATATATAGGAGCTAACTATGTCGAAAGCAACCATTAACGAGATGAAAGAGAAGATGGAGAAGACCGTCCAGCATTACAGGGGCGAGCTGAAAGGCGTGCGTACGGGCCGCGCATCCGTGTCGCTGTTCGATAATATCCGCGTGGAGGCTTACGGCACACCTACTCCTCTGAACGGCGTAGGCACTCTGCATGTGGCTGACGCACACATGGTAACCGTTCAGCCTTGGGACACCTCTCTTATCCCCGTAATTGAAAAGGCCATATTGAGCAGCGGTTTGGGTTTCAACCCCTCCAACGACGGAAAACTTATACGCATCCCCATCCCGAAACTTACAGAGGAACGCCGCAAAGAACTGGTCAAGCTGATCAAAAAAATGGCTGAGGAAACCAAAGTGGCTGTGCGCAATGAACGCAGGGATGCGAACGAAAAAATTAAAAAACTGGAAAAGGACAAAGCCATATCCGAGGACGAATCCAAACGCGCGCAGGACGAAGTGCAGAAGCAGACTGACATGCAGATAAAAAATATCGACGAAATAGCCGCCGCCAAAGAAAAAGAACTGATGGAAATATAGGAATCAAGGCAGGTTATTGATGTCCGTTTCAGGAAATATTCCCCGCCACGTTGCGATCATAATGGACCGCAACGGCGAGTGGGCAAGGCAGCGCGGCCTCCCCCGCACGATGGGGCACAGGGAGGGTGTGCGTACCATACAGCGCGTGGTAGATGCGGCTGAAGAGGCCGGGGTACAGTTTTTGAGCCTTTTCGCCTTTTCCACGGAAAACTGGCTGCGCCCCAAAGATGAGGTCTCGTTTCTGATGAAACTCCTGGAGGAGTACATCAAAAAAGAGGCCAGGCGGCTGGTTAAACGTGGGGTCAAGCTTGTCATCTCAGGCAGGCTTGACCGGATTACCCCATCGGCGAGAAAATCGCTTTTAAGCGTGCTGGAAGAGTCATCATCCAACACCGGAACGGTCCTTAATATAGCTCTGGACTACGGCGGCAGGGCTGAAATATGTGATGCAGCGGCAAAAATCGCGGAAGACGTGAAACAGGGCAAACTAAAAACGGAGGAGTTCTCCGAAGAACTGTTCGGGAAATATCTCTACTGCCCGGAACTGCCCGACGTGGATTTACTAATCCGCACCGGCGGAGAACAGCGGATAAGTAATTTTATGCTCTGGCAGCTTGCATACACGGAACTTTATTTCACGCCGGTGCTGTGGCCCGATTTCGGAGGGGATGAGTTGAAAAAGGCTCTGGAAGAGTTTGCGGGTCGGAAGCGCCGGTTCGGCATGACCGACGAACAACTGGAAAAGGGATAAGACTTATGAATGAACTGGCAAAACGGATAATTACAGCGATAATTCTTATACCACTGGTTATCCTTCTGACCGTGTGGGACAATACCATTCCGTTCGCGGTGGGGATATATTTGATCACCCTGCTCGGCAACAGGGAGGTCATATCGTTGATGCGGAGCGCCGGGGAGCCGGTCGTTTCCGCCATAGGCTGGTTAGGGGCCCTGATTATACCGCTGTGCTTCTATTTCACCGAAGTCCGGTGGATTCTGTTCACATTTGTTTTGGTAGCCCTGATCTTTGCGGTATTCATAGTCAAACTTTTTGCCTCCGATCCTGTGGGGGATTCCGTACGGTATGCCGCTGTCAACCTTTTTGCCGCACTGTTTTTTCCCTTACTGTTTTCGTTTATGTGGCTCCTGCGTGAGCTTCCCGGAGGAGCGCTCTGGATATTCTATCTGTTTGTGGCCATATGGGCTTCAGACTCACTGGCATACTTTGTAGGCTCAAAGTTCGGAAAGCATAAGATAGTCCCCAAAGTGAGCCCCAAAAAAAGTCTCGAAGGGTTCGTCGCAGGCATTATTGGTGGGGTAGGCCTCTCAATCCTTTTTTACTATCTGTTTATAGCACAGTCAACGCCGCTTTCGGCTATTAAGATCATTATTATGTCTGCCGACGTGGTGGCGGCGGGGATCCTGGGTGATCTTTTCGAATCTATGCTGAAACGCGGTGCACACGTGAAAGACTCCGGCAAGCTGATACCGGGGCACGGAGGAGTGCTTGACCGTCTCGATTCTATGCTCTTTGCCGCCCCGATTCTGTATATATATCTCAGATTGTGGGGTGTGGCATGAACAAGCGCAGGGTGGCGGTAATCGGGGCCACCGGCTCCATCGGCAAACAGGCGGTTGACGTCATAGAGCGGAACAAAGAGCTTTTTGAAGTGGTGCTCCTGACTGCAAACACAAACAAGCCCGCCCTTGAAGATGCCGGACGCAGGGCAGGTGCTAAAAAAACACTGCTTACAAACAACAGTACGACGGAACTTTTAAATATAATTGGTGACATGGAGGTAGATATTGCCCTTATAGGCGCGTCAGGAACATCCATGATTGTTCCCTCCTACGAACTTGCCAAAAGGGGTATAACTCTCGCACTGGCCAATAAAGAGTGCATCGTATCCGCCGGCAGGCAGATTGCTTCCGCCGCTAAAGCCGGCAATACGGCAATTATCCCGGTGGACAGTGAACATTCCGCTATTTTCCAGTGTATGGCCGGCAATCGCAGGAGTGACATAGTGAGATTGACGCTGACGGCAAGCGGCGGCGCGTTCAGGGATCTCCCGGCGGGAGCGCTGGCAAACGTCACGGCAATGCAGGCGCTGAACCACCCGAACTGGAAGATGGGGGAGAAGATAACCGTCGACTCAGCGACTATGATGAACAAAGGGCTGGAACTGATAGAGGCGCGTTTTCTTTTCGATATGCCTTCCGGCAGGCTGAATGTGGTTATGCACCCCCAGAGCATAATACACGCGATGGTATCGTATCGTGACGGTTCAGTGCTTGCCCAGATGGGGCTGCCGGATATGAGGACGCCGATATCATACGCCCTCGGCTTCCCGGCACGTATAATATCCGGCGTGGAGCCGCTCGACTTCACCAAAACCATGAATCTGGAGTTCAGCCCGCCTGATACCAAAAAATACCCTTGTCTGGATATAGCCCTGAAAGTGCTGAGAAATGACAGGTCTTCTGAGATGATAGTGATGAACGCCGCGAATGAGATAGCGGTAAACGCCTTTCTTAGAGGGGAACTTACTTTCAACGGCATAGCGCGGCTGGTTGAAAATGTGCTTGAAAAAGAAGGCTATAATGAACCAAAAGAGATTGGAGATGTCTTAGAAATTGATAGAAGCGCTAGGCAGTCCGCTCAGGATGCCGTGCAATTAATTAACCGGGTTAAATAATGTCAATATTGTTAGCGATCGTTGCCCTCGGCGTGCTCATACTTGTGCACGAGCTGGGGCATTATCTGGCCGCCAAGGCCTGCGGCGTCTATGTGGAACGCTTTTCCATCGGCTTCGGCCCCAAACTGCTGAGCAAAACCAAAGGGGACACGGAATACTGCATTTCGGCGATCCCGCTGGGCGGATATGTCAAGCTGCACAGAATGGTCGAAGAGGAAGAACCCATTGCGGGAAAAGAGGATGGAGCATTCTTCAGCAAGCCGTATTATAAAAAAATCATTGTAATCTCTGCCGGGGTGTTCTTCAACGTGCTGTTTGCAGTCCTGCTGCTGTCGATAGCATTTACCGCCGGATACAAAGCCCACTCCCCCGTTGTAGGTACGGTGGCGGAAGGAAAAGCGGGCGACAGGGGCGGTTTCCTCGCGGGCGACAGGATAAAGGACGTTGGCGGAGAAAGCATCCGATCATGGGAGGGGTTTATCACCGCCATAAACGAAAGAAGGGGCGAGTTTTCCGTGGGAGTTGAAAGAAACGGTAATAATATCATATTAAACTTAATCCCTGACGAAACGGAATATACGAATCCGCTCGGTGAAAAAGGCATGATCGCCGATACGGGAATGTCGGCATATATTGAACCGGTAGTGGGCGGCCTCACCCCCGGATACCCCGCGGAGAAGGCCGGGATTGAAAAAGATGACCGGTTTGTATCCATAAACGGGGAACAGGTCCGGGATTGGGATGATGTTGTAAAAATTGTGCGCGCCAACCCAGGAGTGCCCCTTGAGTTGGTTATGGAGCGGCAGGGCACCGAATATTCAGTCACCGCAACCCCCGAAACATCCGGAGAAGGCGCGGAAGCCATAGGAATGCTGGGGATTATCTCCTCCGACGGCGATATAACCCTCAGGGAGGCGCCATGGACAGCCCTGGGGCTTGGCACGGAGCGGACGGTTTATATGGCCGGGCTTATATATAAAGGGATTGGGCAGCTTATATCCGGGAAGGTGTCAAGGGAGAATATCGGCGGGCCGATACTGATTGTGCAGGAAACGGCTAATTCGGCCAAAGACGGTCTTGAGCGTTACCTTACCTTTACTGCCTTTATAAGCATAAACCTGGCAGTGCTGAACCTTCTTCCGGTACCGATCCTGGACGGCGGGTATGTTGTAATGTATACGTATGAACGCATTATGAGGCGCAAAATCAGCCCTGCTGTGCAAAAGGCCGGTATGATGGTTGGGATGGCTCTTTTGGGCGTGCTTATGGTGTTTGCGTTTTATAATGATATAATGAGATTTATATTTTAATATATTTGGAGGGTGCAAAAATGTATAACGGCAAAAGAAATGCTTTAGCAAGAAGGGGTTTTACGCTTATTGAGATCATGGTGGCCGTGGTCATAATTGGTATTATGTCTTCGGTTGTCGCGTACAATCTGCTGGGAAACATAGACAAAACCAAAGTTACGAAAGCCAAGACCGATATGGTGACTTTTTCCCAGGCTCTTATGATGTACAATATCGACAACAATGTGTACCCTTCCACGGAACAGGGGCTTAATGCGCTTATAGAGAAGCCCACAAGCGACCCCGTGCCGACGGCATGGCAGCCTGGCGGCTACCTTAAAGTGGCGGAAATACCTAAAGATCCATGGGAAACCTCTTATATATACCGCAGCCCGGGAGATAATGGAGAAGACTTTGTGATTATCTCTTTCGGCAAAGACAAGAAAGAGGGCGGGGAAGATTATAACGCGGATATCAAAAGCACGGAGCTGAAATAGATCCGGATGAAGCGGAACAGAGCCTTTACTCTTATTGAAATACTTATTGTGCTGGCCATTCTGGGGCTTATGATGATGGCCATAACTCCGGTATTGGGCGAACGCACCGTTAAGGGTGACGCTCTGACCGCGTTTTTCAACGATCTTTTAAAAGAACACTATGACCTCGCCAGAAATGAAGGGGTTCCGGTGGAGATACTGGGGTTTAAGGGGTCGGGCAATATGGTTAAGTACGATGGCACCAGAATCTCAATCCCCGATGTAAAAAGCATACAGAGCGCCCGTGTGAACGGCCAAAACACCCCGGGGCTTGAGTACTCCATTACCGTCTATCCGGACGGGCTATGTGACTATTTCGTGCTTGAAACGGATGACAATATGCGAATAGTGTCGTCGCCTCTCCTTATGGTCATCAAAAAGGAAAAAATATGAACCGCAAAGGTTTTACGCTTGTGGAGGTGCTGGTCGCCCTGACCATACTTGCAGTATCAATGATGGGAATATATGGGATACTTAACCAGGCGCTTTTCGCAACGCAAAACAGCAAGAATAAGCTTTATCTGATTGATAAAGGTTATGAGCGCATACTGAAGCACAATTTTTATCCGCGTATAGCGCTGAGCCCCACGGAATCCGACAACGGCACCGAAACGGAATATGAATATATCCGGCAGAACACACTGTTGCCCGGCGTTACAGAAGTTACCCTTGTGGTGAAGAGTAAAAACGCGGTTATCAACTATGTTTACTTCGAACGTACAAGATAAACGCGGCTTCACGCTGATAGAGGTTATGATCGCGACGGCCGTGTCGGCGCTCATACTTGTGGGAGTTTACTCTATGTTCAGCGGCGTGGTAACCACAAGAAGCGGTCTGGAAAACGCCAATAACGGCATTATTTTCACGGAATCGCTGGAACGGCTGGTGGCACGGGATATCCGTATGATAACCGCGGGTATTCCAAGTCTGCCGCCTCCCCAGGGTAACGAGGAACGCATTATGTCGTTCTTCACTCACGACAGCCTGAGGTTTAACAAATCACTGCCTGTGGAAGTGCTTTATTATATAGACACCTCGCTTGACAACGGCACGCTTTACCGCCGGGAAAGGCAGCGTGATATGAACTACCAGATGGATATGCCGCTGGTACGGAATGTTTCCGAATGGAAGGTGGAAACCTTTGACGGTTCTGAATACCGCGAAAATTTCATGGTGAACAGGTACATATTCAAATTTACTTTTAAAATAGACGACAAACAGATACAGTTTATAACCGGACGAATGGTGGAAGCCACAAATGAGTAACAGAAAAGGCAATGTGCTTATAACCGTGCTTATTATGATGGCTTTTTTGACAAGCATGGTTATCGTGATGAATGAAAAATCAAGCACATCATACAGGGGTGTTCTTGATTTGCAGGCGGATAACCAGGGCGGAGTATACGCCGGCACGGTGCTTGTCGCATTACGCCAGCTCATGGAATATGACGATCCCGAATATGACGCCCCCACGGATCAGTGGGCATCTGTTCAGAGTATTCCGGTAAAAGGAGGATTTGTTTCGGTCTCCGTGATGCCTGCGGATGACGGGCTGCCTGTGAACGCGCTGACCAACACGGATAACGCCACAAAAAAACGCATGGAAGAAGCGTTTGAATATATGTATACCGCGCTTGGGTATGACGATGATATGTGGAAATCACTCGAGGACTGGGTGTCTCTGTCCACCACAAGGCCGGTTTCCCAATCAGTTGCAAGCACGACGTTCAACACACAGGGCAACAGCTACACCGCAAAATTCGGCCCGATCAATTCTCTGTATGAGATGCGGCTTATCCCCGGATATCCGGCCATATACAGGGATATAGCACAGCATCTTTCGGTGGGGGAACAGGAACCCAAGATAAATATAAATTTTGCCGACAATCTGACTATCCGGGCGCTGCTGCCTGAACTTGCCCCTTATGTGGGCGAGATTATTGAAGCGCGGAACGATGAGCCGTTTAAAACGAAAGACGCCCTGTACAATATCCTCGGAAGCAGCAACAGAGACATATATACGGCAGTGCTTCCATATTTCGATGTAAAAAGTACTTTGTTTTATGTGAAAATAGAGGTAAGTATTCTGGGCAGCCAGCAATATTACCATGCGCTGATGAGGAAAAGCGGGAAGAGGATGACGGTGGTGAGATATATTGAAGGGCGCGGAATAGATTATTTCTGACAATCCGCTCTCCCGCTCTAACGTTGCGATTATTATGTAAATCGCAAAAGGGAATAAAATTTTCCGGTTCCTTGAAGCCTCCCGGGGGGCTTTGGAGGACGGTTTACTTGGCGGTCTCCCCGCCGAATGGTGCCGCCCATGGACTGGCGACGCCAGAGCGCTCCACGGACGGATCGCAACTACTGCAGGGATGTGGTGTGCACAGGAATGTGCGCTAAAGTATATTCAGAGGATATTTAATGGACAAAACCCAAAAGCGCCATGACGAGATATATCTGTTAAAAAACGGCGCCATATACAGTCTGGGCGACTATGCCGGCGATTCGAGGCTCGTCCGCCGTTCCGACGGTCCCTACGCCATATCCGAAATAATGGAAAGGAATGAGCGCTTTCACCTTGTGATAGACGACAGTTACTTTTTTTACGTTGCCGTGGGCAAGCTGAGCGTAAGCCGTAAAAAAATCCGCAATGTCATAGAGAACTACCTCCAGTCGGAATTTCCCATGGATCTGTTCTCCGGCTTCGCCATCGAGGAGAACAAGGGTTTCTACACTGCCCTGGTATTTCGCTCAGACCTTGGGGAACTTATAGCTTCAGAAGCGGCGTTTTTCCGCAAAGCACGGAAGATTTCCACGCCGTTCTGTGAAGTAGCCGCCAGATACCCCACATTCCTTTTTACAGACGGCAACAGGGTGTATCAGAAAAAAGAAGATGCGCTTGAAACACTGAGCGACAAGCCTGAGGGCACGCTCCAGGCCAGCGATATGTGGAGCGAACTACTGCCGCTGAAATGTGATGTGCAACTGCCCGGAATACAAAAAAACCGCGAAGCGCTCAAAGGATATCAAACCCTGATCGTTGTGGTTGCCGTGTGTTATCTGCTCTTTCTGGCTTCAGGGATTATCGGGGTGATGGCCGCCTCCCGGAGCGCAAGTTTCTATGAAAGTCAGCTCGATGCGTATTATACGCAGGCCGGCGTTATAGACAGCGCCGATCCTTACGGCACCCTGATATCAAAGGCACAGCGGTCGGTTCTTGCTCCTTTCCGTGTTATGGATGTTATGAAAAACCTGGGGGAAGCTATCCCGGCGGAAGTGCGCGTTGAATCGTTCTCAATAAATGAAAAAACCGTCCGTATAGACGGATTTACCAAAGATTTCGAGGAGATGGAAACGCTTAAAACCACCCTGGAAAATAAACTGAAAAAAAAGATAACCGTTGAGGACAGCCGTCAGGCTGGGGATCAGATAAAATTTATCATCAGGTACGAACCATGAAAAAGTTTTTTAACAGCCTGAACCTGAATGCTCTGAGCGGCGCCGGATTCCAGGATTTTCAGACACGCCAGAAACTGCTGACATATTTTCTTGCCGCCTTGCTTGTCCTGGCGCTTTTTTACTGGACCTCCACCATACTGTCCTCCAAAAAAGCGGAGATACAGTCCACCGCGACCGCCGCCAGGGAAAGGATCGTAAGGGTGCAGAGCGAGATACAGAAACTCCAGGATAAAGAGCTGAACGCAAAACCCCTTAATACCGCGCTTCCGTCGTATATTCAGGGAATGGGGCAAAGGATGGGGATGTCGGCTAAATTTGTTAATATAAGACCGGTAAGTTCCACAGGTAAGCAGGAACAGGTGTCGTTCAGATCCGAAAATCTCGTTTATAAGGACTTTTCCGCCATCCTGCAAGACTTTGAACAATATGACAACGTATGGGTAAAAAGCGTTCAGCTTGCCAAACGTTTTGATAACCCCAAAAGACTGGACGTCATCTGGGATATAGTGAGGACAACACAATGAAGCGCATATTGACCTACGCCGGTCTTTTCCTTGCCGTGTTTATAATAGCCCTGCTGGCTGTATTTCCTTACTCAGCCGTTGTGGATACCGTTCTGTCGGAACTGATACGGGCAAACAAGATGCTTCTGACCTATACAGAGGTGAAAAGCGGTCTTTTTCATACCACCGTTACCGGTGTGGCCGTTAACAACATCCCCTTCGGCGGACGCGTTATTGACAGAATAAATCTGGGAGACATAAAACTGTCCTATTCCCCTCTTTCAGCCTTGACCCGCAACGTTAGCGCCGTTCTGGAATCTCCCTACGGCACGGCGAATATAAAATACGGCAAAAGCGGCATTAACGCAGACGCTTCGCTTAATGTGGGGCGCCTGGGCGGCATCCTGAACTTCCGGGCCGCGGGAGAGCTGGAAGTAGCCGCCAGGTATAATGAGAAAGACAAGAAAGGTTCCTTCAGCCTAAACTCCGGCGCGTTCACCGCTACCATACCCGGCTTCATGGAGGTCAAGGGCGGCAGCCTGTCCGGCGAAGGCACTGTGGACGGGAATACAATAATGATCACCTCTCTGAAAACAACAGGAGATAATATGGTGCTGGAGAGCGCCGGCGGCCGGATAACCCTGGACAGAGTAGACACGATGCGCACCGATCTGAACATCACCGGCAGGGTAAAGTATATGGGAGCAAACCTCGATTTCGGAGTAAAAGGGACATTGGCCAATCCGCAGGCCTCAATGCAAACACCGCAGATGTAAGCAGGTCGCGCTTTCGTCTAATTCTGCATGTGCCTAACGAATCGTTTGGCATATTTCCACCACTTTATTATCCTTCCTTTTTGATTATTCTTCGGAAGGGGCTAAGTGGATAACAACGCTTACAAGTTCCAGGTCAACATCGGCGGTATAATCGATCTTCTGCCCATAATCTCTACAGCTCGCCCGCGGTTTTTATAAGAGAGATTTTGCAAAATGCCGTGGATGCCGTCACAGCCCGCACGATCGCGGGCGTGGTACACTCGCCCCGCATAACCGTCCGCCTTGCCTCGGCAGACGGCGAAACGCCCGCTAAACTCGAAATCACCGACACCGGCGCGGGGCTGACCCTTGACGAAATACATAAATTCCTCTCGGTGATAGGCTAATCCTCCAAAAAAGGGAATCCTGACAGCTCCGATTTCATCGGCAGGTTCGGCACAGGCCTTCTGCCAGGCTTCCTCGTGTCCGACAATATCATCCTGCAGACCCGTTCCGAAAAAGGGGGATGGCGCCTATGAATGGAACGGCAAACAGGACGGTATTTATAATATATCGCCTGCCGAACGGAAAGAAACAGGCTCAACAGTTATACTGACCTGCAAGGAGGACTGCGAAGAGTTCTTCACGCCGGAAAAATTAGAAGAACTTCTGCGTTTTTACGGCGGCATACTCCCCCACCCAATATTTTTCTCCGTGGACGGCGCACAGGCAAGGCAGATAAGCGAGATCGCCCCGCCCTCGAAGAGGTCATCAGGCTGGCCGACCAGCTTAATCGTGAGGAAGAAGCCTATGAAATGCGCATGGAGCTGGTGCAGGAGTGCATGTCCCATGGGCAGCAGCTTAAAGCCATGGCGGCTTTCCCTCTATGACTTGCCTATGCTGACAGGGAAGATACCGATTGTGACTTGCATGACCTCCTCTGGCATTATAAATGGGTCGTCAACGGATTTGCAGCAATATAAGCGACTTTCCTGAGATAAGCCTTGCAAAGATCAAGGAACTGATGGATGATTTCAAAAGACGGACCACCGATTACGGTTCGGGCATATATTCCTATTACTGCATGCTGATGAACCACGGCATAACACTGCGGAATAAAAAGATGGCGGAGGCGGGATACACCGGGATGCGGAAAACCCGTCGGGATTTCATGTCGGACTGCACTGCCTGCGTACAGGAGGGGTTGCTCAGCTATTGGCTGTTCACGGATAACTACGGCAAGGCGACGAAAACCGCCGGGTCTGTAATCGAAGGTAAAATGAGCTGCGCGGAAGTGCCGCATTACACCCACGCGCACCTTATCCTCCCCGTCCACGCGGCCGGGGAAACGGAAAAGGCCGCGGATTTTGCGGCAAAGTTCGATAAACGCAATGGCAACGACGCATACACAAAAAAACTCGAAGATGACCTGAATAACAGCCCGGCTTAAATGTATGACAGCCTAAAACCCTGCTTGCGCTGTATAAAAAATGGTGCTATTCTACCTGAGTTTATTCTGCTATTAAGGAGACAACGGCATAATGGCGCTAAACCACAACATTCTTTTGGAAGCCGGCACAAACGAATTCGAAATAGTTGAATTTGTGATACGCTCTTCCAACAGGCCATACCATTTTTGCATAAATGTCGCGAAAGTGCGTGAGGTTATAAGGTTTCCCGAAGTAGTGCATGTACCTGATGCCCATAAAGCCATTGTCGGCACGGCAAATATCAGGCAGAATCTCGTTCCCATTATAGATCTCGGTTACTGGCTGGGGTTGCGCAGCGAAGTCAGCCACAATGACAGCAAGGTTATTGTTACATACTTCAACCACATGAGCAACGGATTCATGGTGGATGAAGTGGTGCGTATTCACAGGATCACATGGGCCGATATCAAAGACTATTCCGCTATCACCGATTTTCAGATGGTAGAATCCGTGCTGGGTGTTATTAATATTCAGGATCGCATGATACAGCTTCTCGACTTCGAAAGTATCATATCAGAGATCAACCCCAACACTAAACTCATGAATACAACCATAGACATGTCACTGGCGGACAAGCGCAAAGGCCTCAGTGTGTATATGGCGGAAGATTCGCCCGTTATCAGGCGTCTTCTGGTACAGAATTTTACAAAAGCCGGGTACCAGGTCAAAGCTTTTGAAAACGGTTCTCTGCTGTTAAAAGAGATTGGCAGGCAGGTGCCGGATCTTGTTGTCACGGATCTCGAAATGCCCGTTACAAGCGGAGATTATGTGGTGCGGAAACTGCGCGAAAGTTTTCCGGCATCCAGGCTGCCTATCATAGTGTTTTCATCCATGGCCAGCGAAGAAAACGAACGCAAACTTATAGGGCTGGGTGCTAATAAATTCATAGGAAAGCCGGAGCTTTCCCTGTTAGTGTCCCTTGTAGATGATTATTTGCTTAAGAGGTAGGTATATATGAAAAAATTCTTCTTATTGATTGCCGCACTGTCCTTACTTTCCGCCTGCGCCGCCAGCAATGCCAACGACGAGGCGATTGCCAATCTCACCAACGAACTGTCCAGCGCCCACTCCTCGATAGCGTCATTGCAGTCCGATGTCGAGGATCTCACACTTAAGAATGAATCGCTGAGCGCTGATGTACTTCAGAACTCGAACACGATCTCTGAGCTGCAGACAGAAGTGACATACCTCAGCAATGAAGTAACAATACTCAGGAACCCCAAACAGGGTGCACCGGCTACTGACGCTTCCAGTGTAAAATCTCCGAAAATCGTCATAATTGAAGATGTGCAGGCCATGAAAGAAAGCCTTTACAGCTATGCTTATCAGCTTTACCGTGAAGGCAAGTATAATGAAAGCAATGAAAAGTTCAGAGAGTTCCTTTCAAAACTGCCTAATGACGAGCTTTCAGATAACGCCCAGTACTGGATAGGCGAAAACTACTACAGTATGCGTGATTTTCCTAAAGCTCTGGAAAATTTCCAGTTGGTTCTTTCTAACTATCCCAGACAGGGCAAAGCACCGGACGCACTGCTGAAAGTGGGCTACACACAGCATGAAATGGGACAGAACTCCCAGGCAAAAGAAACGCTGAACAGCGTAATTAAAAACTATCCGAGAAGCAGCGCGGCCACTCTTGCCAAGCAAACTTTGACTAAATGGAAGTAGCTCGCGGGTTCAGGAAACAATTATCTTCTGCCGGCCGGACGGTTATTGTTACAACGGCAACCGTTCCCGCCGGTCGCTATGTTTTTTTGCCATCACAGAGCATCCCGTTCCTGCCGATTGCTTGATGTGAGCGGGCATCGCGAGCGGTAACCGACGCATGAAACAAACGGGCAAAGCTAACAAGGTGAGCGGGTTAATACTGTTGACTAAAGCAAAAGTGTCTCCGGGTATCGCCGGAGTTTTTTTGATAATTGCACTGCTCTTATCAGTGTTTATACTATACTGTCCGAGTGTGCACGCATGGGATGGGGAGGTCTGGCCTGACCAGCCCCATCCCTCAGTGGATTATTTTTCGCTTACCGCCGGCGGAGGCTATTCGTATCATATGCCTTCAGGGTACAGCCATCTGGAGAACAATAACGCCCACGCCTTTATCCTGACGGCACAGCTTTATGCCTCAAAAAAAATACCTGTATTTTCAAAATTGAAATGGCAGAGCACTACAAACTTTAATTTGTCGGAAGACCCGGTCATAGCCGGGCATGAGAAACCGGCGGGCTATGACGGTTTTGTTGAACTGCGTATGCCCTTCACCACAACGTTCCTGTCGCGTGATACATCCTGGTTTGTGCAGTATGAGAGAAAGGTCACCAGGTTTAGTGCCGAGCTTTCAGACGAAACATATTACGGCAATGGTATGACATTCCAAAAGGGCGATGATCTGACATTCGGCAAACAGTCACAAAGGTTAGCCGTTGCGATTGATACGCCGATCACAGGTGAAGATTCCCCCGACTCGTACTCCCGCTTCGGCCTTTACTACGCCCAGGATATACGGCCGCGCAGCGCCACACGACCCGATGAAACCGTCTCAGACGGCTGGCTCTTAAAGGTTATCGAACGGCAGGGGGGGATATTTTATGATATCAACAAACCGGCGTTCGTCCAGGGATTGATTTTACACCTTTATCTGAGCGCCGGGTTCGGCCAGCAGGGAGTGCTGTCTAATAATTACGGAATAACGGATACTGAATTTAAGGCCTCCAAAACGCTTCTTTTTACGGAGGTTGAAGCAGGTGTGGCTTACAGAATACCTGTCACGGCGTGGATGGGCGTCAAAGCGGACGTAAAGTACGCATACAGCGGTATTATGTCACTCGTCAGAGCGTCAAGCAGCACTTCTAAATTCAATAATAACGCGGAACAAATGTTTCAGGGCGGCCTATCCGTCAACTTCATATTTTAGGGTCAGGCTTCATGTGGAAAAGATGTGGATAAAAATTTTTTTTCCCGTGCCTTTCGACCTCTTTTAATATTGACTTTTTGTAAAAACCGCACCTGTGTAGGTAATCGCCCTGCACGGGCATGAATATTAGAAAATAGTGTCAAGTGTTTTTTTTTCAACGCTTCGGTGGAAGAGCATTGGAAAAAATCCGGAACACCTTTGACAAACTCTTTGTTAAGCGTATTTTACGCGGATTGCCTGTTTTTTAATCAGATGAAAGAGTGTGAATTATTTGTATGGGATTGGCGTCCTTGGTACTTTCTGATTGGATATTGACCCCGGAGCATCTCAAAATTAGAATACCCTGAGGCGCTTTCGCGCCGCCCGCGGAGCAAGCGAACAGGGTTACCCTGCAAAGCGCCGCGCAGACGCAGGCTCGTACCGCAACGCGGGTTTCCCGCGCGGGGATAAAGAGCCGCACAATGTATTCATATTTATACAACATCTCAAAATTAAAATGCCCTAGAAATGATAGGTCAAGCCGAAGGTATAGGATCTGTTGCTTAAATCCATGGTGTTGTGTTCGTTGACATATTCGGTGGAGCCGTCGGGAAATTCTACAGTTTTGTCTATATCAAAGTGCGCGCGGTTTGTATACTGCCCGCGTACGAGGACATACAGCCCCCAACTGCCGTCTCTCGTCAGCAGATACTCAAGGCCTATCTGGTACTGGTAGCCGTAAACCGTCTGGTAAAAGTTTTTTTCATAGTCGGAACGCACGTCTGTGGCGTCATTTTCTATATTACGCATTTGGCTCACGGCGTAGTTGAGGTTAAAGCCGAAACCGACCCAGAAATTGAACGATTTGCTGCCTGTCACATAGTTCAGGGATATATCGCCTATATACTGCTGGGTTGAAATTTTGTACCTGACCTGTCCGTTGTCAAAATTCCTGTAGGGCGTGGTAAATATCCCCGTCACACTCAACCCCAGAAAACCGTATTCAGACCTTATAACGTTCCACATCCCAGTCACAAACGGCCTCAACTCGGGATCCCGGTGAGTGCCGCCGTAAGGGTAAAGCATTCCCGCTCCCGCCGCGATGAAACCGGGGGAATCAAAATAGCCGGGGTTATCAGTCTTCTGTGCAAACGCATTTACAGACAAAAGTATTAAAACGGCGGTGAATAAAAAATACTTTCTCATCAGCCGGTTAAACCTAAAACTCCATCATGTAGTAAAATCCCGCCGGATGCGGTACCGGAGCAACGGAACCGGCGCTGTTCAGGAGAACGCTTACCCGGGAAAACATTTTTTTCCAGTAAGAAAGTGATTCGTTCTCTATTTCAATGTATGTAAGGTCGGGAATTCCCAAATCCTGCTTCATCTCGACAAATACATCCTGCCATGAGCCGATTTTATCCACCAGCCCGTATTCTTTGGCCATACGGCCCGTGTATATACGTCCGTCGGCGAGTTTTTTTGTATCCTCTATGCTCATATTCCTGCGGGAGCTGACTGCCTGCACAAACTGGTCGTACATGTCCATAACAACGCTTGAAAGCACTTCTTCCTCTTCGGGCGTCATGGGGCGGGCGCCGTTTCCGACATCTTTAAACTTTCCGCTTTTAATAACGTTTTGGGAGATTCCTATTTTTTCATAGAGGGAAGCGTAGTTGGGGATCTGCATGATCACCCCGATGCTGCCGGTAACGGTTGAGGGCATTGCATAAATACGGTTGGCGGGAAGCGACACCATGTAGCCGCCGGATGCCGCCGTAGACCCCATAGCCACATACAGCGGTTTTTTGACAGTCAGAAGATACTCATATATCTGCTGGCTGGGTGTTACAAGCCCGCCGGGTGAGTTGACACGCAATATATAGCCTTTAATGTGATCGTTTTTTTCAAGCTCCTGAAACTGCTTGATAATTATATCGGCCTCAAAGATTACGCCGGTTATCTCCATAATGGCGATTTTATCAGTTTTATCGGACAATGAAACGCCGGTCTGCGAACCGCCGCCGAATATGAACATTACACCCCTGATGAAAAGGGCTGTCATCAACAGTACAACCAAAATCTGGAATACTTTTTTGAGAATGCTCATCCCGCGGACTCCTTACAAAAAAAACGGAGATGGCAGGCGATATACCGCCATCTCCGGGAAAGTGTGCAAAACTATTATTTCAGTTTGTCTTTAAAGATAGCTCCGAAACCCATCCCTTCGTCGCTTTTTTCAAGTTTTTTCATATATTCTTTTGTCTCTTTGCGCTCGGAATCGGAGATCTGCTTTTTGATGGACAGCAGTATGGTCCTGTCTTTTTGGTCGGCTTTGATAAGAACCGCTGAAACTGCATCGCCCGCTTTGAAATTATCCAGCGAAGGATTTGCAGGGTCCAGTTCTGCCGAAGGGATATGTCCTTTCAGGCCGTTGGGAAGCTGTACATCAAGTCCCGCTTTGGTGACCGCAACTACAGTGACCTCCTGGGCCTTGCTTGCGTTATTTTTGGGCATATCCTTCCACGGATTCTGGCCGAGCTGCTTCACGCCGAGGCTGACCCTTTCACGCTCCTCGTCTATTTTCAGAACCTTTGCTTCGATTTTGTCTCCCGCTTTGTACAGCGCGTTCAAATCAGCGGGCTCTTCAGACCAGGATATATCCCCTTTGCGCACAAGCCCGTCCACGAACTGGCCGAAATCCACAAACACGCCGAAATCGGTGACGTTTTTCACCGTGCCTTCCACGACGCAGCCTTCGGGAGTTTCACTTTTCAGTGTTTTCCAGGGGTTGTCGTTCATCATTTTGACGCTTATTATAACGCGCTTGTGCTCATTGTCATAATCCAGCACACGCCCTTCCACCACATCTTTCGGGTTTACGGACGAACGGGAGTTTTTAAGCCAACTGAGTTCTTCCAGCGGGATGAACGCGTCCACGCCCGGCTCAACCTCAGCTATGTAGCCGTTGCGTCTGCGGCCGACCACGGTGGCTTTGACGGAGCCGTCCGCGGGATAGCGCTCGTTTACTGTGCTCCACGGATCTTCAGAAAGCTGTTTGAGCCCAACCTCTATTTTGCCGTTCTCACGGTTGATTTCGAGTATTTTGACGTCCAGTTCCTGCCCTTCTTCCACGTATTTGGAAGGGTTTCGCGGGCGCCCCCACGTGATGTTGGATTTGTGCAGGAAGCCGTCAACCGCGCCGAAGCTGACAAACGCGCCATATTCTTTCAGGGTTTTTATCACCCCTTTCATAACGTCGCCTTCTTTCACCTTATCAAAGAATTCCCGCTTCCCTTTGTTGCTTTGGTCTAGGATATACTCTTTAGGGGAAACGAGCGCCGACTTGTGTTTGCCGGTGCCGCTGAATTTAAGAACCTTCGCAGGCAGCGTTTTGCCCACATAATGGCTGGGATCCTGCATGCGACTCTTCAGGTCGATATGGTTTTCCGGGATAAAGGCGTCAATCTCTCCGATCTTGCCGCGGTAGCCTTTTTCCACATGGGATTCGATTTTGACATTTACTACCTTGTCCATGGTGTCTTTCAGGGCATTCCATTCAGAGCGTTCGTTGATCATGCGGCGGGAAAGCTGCATATATCCGCCCGTGCTGAAGCCCAGCACTATCAACTCCACTGTGTCGCCGACTTTTACATCGTCCGGAAGTTCGCCTTTGTCCACGATACCTTCGGTTTTGGAACCGATGTTAACGATAACATCATTTCCCTGAATCTGCGCCACCACACCTTTCACTGTGGAACCTCTGGTCGGTTGCTTTAAGGATTCCTCCAGCATCGACTCAAAGTCTTCCATCTTCATTTCTTCGTCGTTTGTGTGTTCATTGCTCATCTTTTTTGCCCTCTCCAGTATATGCGTACTCACGTCATATACTAATTTATTTGGTGTGCTGGCTCCCGCTGAAATACCCACGTGCCGGGCGCCGGCAAACATTCCATCACTTAATTCTTCTTCGCTCTCAATATGGTATGTTTTTTTGCATACCTGCCTGCATATATTATACAGTCTTGTTGTATTGGCGCTGTTTCTGCCGCCTATAACAATCATAACGTCCACAGAGCGGGAGAGTGATAACGCGGCATCCTGACGGTTATTGGTGGCACTGCATATAGTGCACGCAACCTCCAGTTCGCCGCATTTTCCGCGCAGAACATCAATTACGCCCTGATAGGCGTCTTTGTTCTGTGTGGTTTGCGCCACCACCCCGTACTTATCTTTTCGGGGCAGTTTAACAGCTTCGTCCGCTGAAGCCACAACAGTGCATTCGCCCTGAACATAACTTACAATCCCACGCACTTCGGGATGGTCTGCCTCACCCACAACAACCACTGAAAATCCCCTTTCGGAAAGATTTTTCGCGGATGCCTGCGCATTCAGCACAAAGGGGCAGGTGGCGTCTATCACTTTTTTTGTGCGTTTTTTCAGCGCATCAAGCTCGTCCGCCGCCATGCCGTGTGTGCGCACGATCACAGCCATCTCCGGCGTTATTTCCGCAAGGCTGTCCTTGACCGCGACGCCGGCTTCCGCCAAATCTTTAACAACCTGTGGGTTATGAATTAAAGGACCGTAGGTGAAAACGTCTCTGTCAACTTTCGCGGTGTCGCTGACAATCTTAATTGCCCGCTCCACTCCAAAACAAAAACCTGCGTATTCCGCAATAGTAACCTTCATCAGCCCTCAACGCCGTTTCGAAACTTATTTATGGCGGCACCTATTATTGCCGTAACTTCGTCTATTGTCAAGCTTGTTGTGTCAATTTCCACCGCATCCGCAGATTTTTTTAAAGGGGCTGATTCCCGGGAGGAATCTTTTCTGTCTCTCTCCCTTATATCGTTCAGGACTTTTGCATAATCGGCACCCTTTCCCTTCTCCCTCCACTCCAATGTGCGTCTCTTGGCACGCTCTTCCTCGGAGGCGGTAAGAAAAAATTTAAGCTCCGCGCAAGGAAGCACTACCGTGCCTATATCCCTTCCGTCCATGATCACATCCACGTTTGCGGCTATCTTTTGCTGAATTCCGGTCAATATGGTCCGGACGGCTCCGTTAGCCGCCACTTCGCTCACAAGCGCGGTCACCTCAGGCGTCCTTATGCCGTCCGTCACATCAGCGGATTGTGTCCCGACGGACGGATAGTGCAAAGTAAGCGTGCGGCCGTTGTCGGAAAATTCAAACTCCGTGCCATGAAGCGTGTCCAGCAGCTCTTCATCGGATAAAGAGTTGTTCAGTTTAAGCCATGCGGCGGCACGGTACATCGCCCCCGTATCAAGGTAAAGTAAGCCGTACTGCTTTGCAATAAGCTTTGAAATGGTACTTTTGCCGCTGCCCGCCGGCCCGTCGACTGCAACCTGCATAATCTTTTGCCCCTATATATAGAGTGCACATCCATGTGCACACCGCATCCTTGCGGTGGTTGCGGCTCATCCCTGAGCCGCTCTGTTCTTTTGTCATTACAGTGCGTCCCGCTCCCGTCGGTCGCTGGAATACAGCGAGCAACGCGAGCGGATACCGATGCATTAGACTAAAAGTATTGCCGCCCGTCCTTGGGCGGCACCGTACGGCGGGGAGGCCGCCGACTGAAGCACCCCCTAAAGTCCCCCAAGGGGAACTTCAAGGATTCTGTGTATTAGCCCACGCATAAAATCTCTTACAAAATTTCCAGTTCCGAAAATTGCTTTAAAAAGTCCGGATATGACACGCCTATGCCGCTTAAATCACTGGACAATATATTCAATCCCCATCGTTTTGCAAGCAAAACGTTTATCATGGCGATACGGTGATCATTTTTTGAATCAAGCGTCACACCCGCCTCCGGCCGGCCGGCAAGGGGGGCCACAGAAAAGCCGTCGTCTCTCTCTTCCACCTCAGCCCCCAGCGCGCGCAGATTTTCCACCATTGCGGCGATCCTGTCGCATTCTTTGAAGCGCAGTTCGGTGGCGTTTCTTATCGCCACTCCTTCCCGTGTGAACAGTCCCAGCATTCCCAGAAGCGGGAGCTCGTCTATGGCATATTGCGCAAGATTGCCGGATATAATACCTCCCTGCAGCGAAGAGCCGCGTACAGTCAGATCCGCAACCGGTTCCGTGATATTTCTGAAATTTTCCACCTTTATCTGTGCACCCCAACTCAGAAGTATATCGAGAAAAGCCCTTCGCGTGGGATTGATCCCCACGGAAAGGGCAGTCAGCTCAGAATTTTCGTACATAAGGGCACAGGCGATCATAACAGCTGCAGATGAAAGGTCGCCGGGAACTTCAATTTCCGCCGGGGCAAGCTTTGTGCCGCCGTTAACCCGGACGGTCAGCCCTTCCGCTTCAACTTTGCCGCCGAAAAGCGACAGCAGTCTTTCAGTGTGATCCCTGGTGTAGAGCTTTTCCGTATAGGAAGTTACCCCTTCAAGCTGTGCTCCCGCAAGGAGCACGGCGGATTTCACCTGTGCGCTCGGAGTATCGCCTTTTATATCGGCGGGGAACATTTGCGACGGTTTTATAATAACCGGCAGACGGCCGTCTCCGCTTGCGGATGCAAGATCAGCTCCCATGGAGCGGAGCGGGCTGATCACTCGCTCCATAGGGCGGCGGCGCAGTGAGGCGTCTCCGTCGACAGTAGCGCTTATAATGCCCGGGGCAAGCACTCCGGAGATCATACGTGCGGTGGTTCCCGAGTTCGCGCACCATAAAACCCCTTCCGGCTGGGTAAAGCCGCGGTACCCTGGTGATTCAACCCTCAATACATCGCCTTCGCGGGAGAAAGAGGCGCCCAGTGCCTTTAAAACGGAGACAGTGGCCTCAGTATCGAGACTCATAAGCGCATTTCGTATCCCGGATATTCCTTCAGCCATAGCGGAGAGGATCAGCGCCCGGTGGGTGATCGACTTATCCGGTGGTGGAGTGAATGTCCCCTTTATGCCGCGTATAGATTCGAAAGTTAAGGCGTTCAACTCTCAGTCCGCCAGCGTTTCGCCGAGCGCTTTTAAAAACAGTTCGTTCTCTTCCGGCGTACCTATGCTTACGCGTATATATGAAGCAAGCGCTTTGCCCATGAATCTCACGATAACCCCTTTACGCAGCAGTTTTTCAAACACGTGCTCGCCGTCTTTCACGTCCGCCAGGATGAAATTGGCCTGAGTGGGGATATATTTGACGCCCAGTTTATCAAACCCTTCGTAAAGGCGTTTTTTACCGGCGGCGTTGTTGTTCTGCACATGTTTCAGCCATTCGTCGTCATTTATGGCGGCGGAAGCCGCGACCTGGGCCAGCATGTTGGTATTGAACGGCTGTCTGACCCTGTTCATCATTTCGCAGCACATTTTATCCGCGATACAGTAGCCGATACGGAGGCCGGCAAGGCCGTATGCCTTGGAGAAAGTGCGCATCAAAACCATATTGGGGTAGTTTTTATACAATTTCAACGTGTCGGGAAAATCAGGCGCATCGGCAAATTCGCAGTATGCCTCATCCATAACAACTATTGTATCGCCGGGCACTTTATCCATAAATGTTTTGAGGTCGGTAGAATTGACATAACGTCCTGTGGGGTTGTTGGGGCTGGCGAGAAATACGGCACGCGCGCCGGGCTTGATTGCGGAGAGCAGCCTGTCAAAATCCGTTTCGAATGAAGTGGTCGTAGGTACCCACCCGCACTTTGAGCCCATCGCCTGCGATATAATTGAGTACACGGAAAACGAAGGGGAGGGAGAGACTGTATATTCGCCGTTTTTGACAAAAGTGCGGAGCATGAGCTCTATAATCTCGTTTGAACCGGCTCCGAACAGCAGCTCATCGGCAGGGACGTTCAGTTTTTTCGACACCGCCTGGCGCAGTGCAAAAGCGGCGCCATCCGGATACCTTGATATTTCAGGCATTGTTGCGTTTATCGCCTCAACCGCTCTGGGCGAAGGGCCGAGAGGGTTTTCGTTTGAGGCCAGCTTGATAACATGCTTCAGGCCGAACTCGCGCTTAAGCTCATCAATCGGCTTTCCCGGCTTGTATGCCACAAGCGATTCAATATTACTGCCTGCTAATTTACTGTAGTCTATCATATTACCACCTTGAAAAAAGTATTTAATCACAGTGGCACACCAAAGGCAAGCAAAAAGCTGACCTAGCCGAACCTTGCTGAACCCGGTTCTCCGGATCGGGGGCGGGGGTGGCTTGGCCGGGGTGGCGTGAGCCCCGGTTTTTCCCCTGTGCGATATAAAGTGTGTGAGGCAGATTAATCAGGTCGGATCCGGGTAGAGTTCAACACGACGATAAGTGAACTGGCGCTCATACAGACTGCACTTACCACCGGATGCATTATACCCGCCGCCGCGAACGGGATAGCTATGACGTTGTAAGCAAAGGCCCAGACAAGGTTTTCTTTGACTATGCGGCCGGTGCGTTTTGACAGCGCAATCAGCCGTTCCAATACGGACAGGTCGGGGCGGATAAGTACCGCGTCAGCGCTGTCGACGGCTATGTCTGTTACAGACCTTCCCACCGCGATGCTGCCGTCCGCCTGTTTGAGGGCAGGGGCGTCGTTTATGCCGTCTCCAACCATGATAACAAGTTCGCCGTTTTGCTGATAATCCGCCACAGTGTCCTTTTTTTCAAAAGGGGTTTGCTCCGCTTTGTACTCTATATATCCAAGCAGGCGGGCCGTGGCTGCCACCGTGGAATTGTTGTCGCCGGACAGAAGTGATATTTTGTATTTAGTTTTTAGATTAGCGATTGTTTCCAGCGCATCGTTCCGCAGATGATCCGCCATAACGTAAAATCCCGCGAAAACACCGCCTGCCGCAACAGAAACTGTGCTTTTGCCTGTGTATGCGGTTTCCGACATTTTGTTCATCAGTTCCCCGTCTTCAGAACGGATAAACTCTTTTATGAACCCGTATCTGCCCACCGCCACCGGTATTCCGTCCACAATTCCCGAAACGCCGTGGCCGGCGACTTCCCGGAACGACTCCACTTGCGGTTTTTTCCCTCCGCCGAGATTTGTTATTTCCCGTGCCAGGCTGTGATTTGAATACCTTTCCAGCCCCGCGCTCAATGCTAAGAAACTTTTCGGTTCCAGTGCGGTCACATATGATTCCACAGCAGGTTTCCCTTCGGTCAGTGTGCCGGTTTTGTCGAAACAGAAACGGTCACATTTTGTAAGAGTTTCAAATAGGTCACCGTTTTTCACTACCGCGCCGAGGGAGGCGGCTTTCCCGAAAGCATTTGTCACGGCCAGCGGCACGGCAAGTCCCATTGCGCACGGACAGGCAACCACAAGCACTGCCACTGAGCGCACGAGGGATGCGCCTGTGCTGTAACCGGCCAGCAGGCATCCGGCAAAAACAGCCGCCGCCATGATCAGGACGAAAGGCACAAAAATTGACGATATTTTATCTACGGCACTGATGATCTTTGTTTTTGACAGTCCGGCGGACTCAATGGCGGCAATGATTTGCGACAGCACGGTACTGTCTCCCACTGATTCTGCCGCAATCACAAACTGCCCGTCCCGGCAAACAGTGCCTGCGTAAACTTTGTCTCCTTCCTGTTTTCCTTTTTGCATTGGTTCGCCTGTGAGCATAGATTCGTCCACCCCGGCAAAACCCGATAAAATAACTCCATCGACGGGTATTTTGTCCCCCGCGAGGATCTGAAGCCTGTCCCCGGCCTTCACTGTGGCGAGCGGCGCCACGGCAAATCCGCCGTTGTCAGCGACTTTACGCGCAAAAGGGGGCGCAAGTGAAAAGAGGGAGAGCATGCCGCTTTTTGCGCGCTGCTTTACGGCAAGTTCTATGTATCTGCCCAGGGTTATAAGTGTGAGGATTGTTGCCGATGTATCAAAATAAGTTTCGCCGCCGGTGAAAATAGCTGCTATGCTGTACAGATAGGCGCTTCCGGCACCGAGTGCCACAAGGACATCCATTGACATGTGTCTTCCCCGCAGAGCCTTCAGGCTGTTTTTGAAAAACGGGAAACCGGTGTAAAGCACGACCGGCGTGGCCACTGCCCATGAGATTAGCTGCATAACATGTTTTAAGGCATCCGGCATGTCCTGGAAATATCCCGCGTAAAGAGCGACGCTGTATAACATGAGCTGCATGGAGAATAAGGCGCCCACGGCGAAACGCAGGAAGGTATCTTTTTTTTCGCTGTCAATGTATGCGGGATTTTCAGGCACCGGTGGATATCCGGCACCGGCGATATGTTCCAGTATGCTTTTAAGCGTGATTTTTGCCGGGTCGAATGTAACGGTGGCGCGATATGTTGCGTAGTTCACCCGGATGTCGCCGACCCCTGCCAGCCTGCGCACGATGTTCTCCACCAGCCATACACATGCGGCGCAACGGACGGCGGTGACGTAAAACGAGGCTGTCCGCATGCCGTTTTCTCCGTCTTTCATACAACTGCTGAAGAGTTCTTCTATGATGGAGATATTGGCGCCGACACGCGCAGGTACGGCGCCGCTTCTTTTCACATAATAATCTTCGAGTCCGAAGCTGCGTATCATCCTCCACGCGCCTTCACAGCCGGAACAGCAGAAGCTTCCGGACGCGCCTTCCGGCATGGACAGCCCGCAATGTTTACAGGTGTTACTGCTTTTTTGCATGCATATCAGCTTCGCCGGAGTGAGGTTCTCTTTCATCCTCCAGCATGCGGTATTTGGGCCCCTCGGGATCGTCAAATTGTGCTTTTTTGTGCGCCCACAGCAAAAACAGCAGCGCAGCCAACCCCAGCACCAGGCTGACCGGGATCAAAATATACAGCGAACTCATTGCGCTAATAATAAAGCAGCGCGAATACCAGTGGAACGCCGATCATTAAGATAAGGGAAGCAATCATAACAGCCGTACCAACTTTCATAAGGACCTCCGTATTGTTATTGTAAATATACCGAGTGCTCGGCATCCGCCATAACGCCGCCCACCGTATAGTCAAGCCTGAGGACGTACCATCCGCCCCCCTGAGGGGTAAACTTCACTGTCCATAGGTTGTTGCCATATTCCAAAGTATGTTTAATGTCGCCGTTTGCTGTGGGGCGGAAGATCCGCAGCGACAGCGAAGCGTTGTCCGGCGCGGGAGTGACGGACAGTGCCGCTGTGCACTCACCGCCCTCGCAGGCGGGCTCGCCCCATGCTACCTGCGATTCCGCCGACACCTTTCGCGCCTGATCATACTGCAGGCTTTTCAAGTATGTATTGTCAGTGAATGTTCCGTCAAAATGCTTTGCGCCGATAATAATGAGCGGAGCGACAGTCAGCACACCTATAAGCACCATAATTAGAGTAGTTTTCATAAAGTTCCTTTACTGCAAAACTTCTTTTAGAATATAGCATTTGTCCTGCGGGTGAACAAGTAAAATATACCGCAAACCCAGCGCACCATATATGATATACGATAAAACGATAAACATCTTGCATTTAAGACGTTCTGTATGTAATTATAAATTTTATAGCTGTGTGCGTAACCCGTTGCGGTATATTCATCTGTCGGTTTTTTCAGACGAATGGTAAGGAGATGTGTTAATATGTCAATACAAAACAGGATTTTGCTGTGTTTGCTCCTGCCTGCCCTTTTTGTGGTGGTGCTTATCACCTTCCTTTTCGTCAATCTTTCCGGCTTGAATGAATCCATGAAAGTTGAGAACGCCCGGACGGACGTTCTTGTGGAATTGGGTAAGGTTCAAACTATAAGCCAGACACTCACAGAAAACGTACTAAGGCTTACGGTTCACCGTTCGGAAGGCCTTTCCGCAGAGGATATCAGAACTCTGAACGGCATATTTACCAATGCAGGCACCGTCAAAGCCTCTTTATCCGGGAAGCTTGACAATAAAACGATGGAAGATGTCAATGCCGTGTTTAAAATAATTGAATTTGTCCGCCCTGTCGTGGTGGATCAGCTGATCCCGGCGATTAACGATAAAGCGGATGACAAGATACTTTTGAGCGTGAATGACCTTGTGGACTTTGCCCTTAAAGATTCCCAGATTACCATAGGCTCCATAATCGGCAATATGCAGCAGGAAATGGACGCTCAGATGGCAAAAATGAATGCTGATTACTCGAGATTGAAAGTCTTCACAATTATTGGCGGGGTTCTTATTTTGATGTTGTTTGCCATAACGGTAGCGGTTATTCGTTTCTCAGTAATAAATAAATTGAAAGAGTTCATTGCCACAGTCAAAGGCTTTACCTCCGGAGACGGGGATCTTACAAAACGCATTCCTGTTCAGAGCAAAGATGAGCTGGGCACGTTGGCGCTTTATTTCAACCAGTTCACGGAAAATGTGCAGAAAATTATTAAAGAGGTCAATAAAACGGCGCTGGATGTGGCGGAGCAGAACAAAAAACTCGGCCTTACTCTCGACAGTGTCAGTGAGAAAATCCACCGGCAGAACGAGGAGATTAACAACCTTGCCATCATGCTCTCGTCTGTTACCGAATCCTCACTGGCTGTGGTGGAAAATATACAAAACAACAGTGTGGTTATGCAGAAAGCCAGTGAACATACCGACGCGGGAAACCAGAAACTGGCCGAGACCAAAGATAAAATTTACGCTATAAAAGAGCGCACCGAAAAGCTTTCCGTGACTATTTCCTCTCTATCGGAATCGGCCAACCATATTGGTGAAATATTACGGGTTATCAATGATATCGCAGATCAGACCAACCTGCTTGCCCTGAACGCTGCCATAGAGGCGGCGCGGGCCGGGGATGCCGGCAGAGGGTTTGCTGTGGTGGCGGATGAGGTGCGAAAGCTGGCTGAACGCACGCAAAATTCGGTGGAGGAAATATCTAAAATTATCCAGCAGCTTAACAGCTCCACTTCTGTGGCCACCAGGGATATGAGCGAGGCAGGCACGAGCGTCGGGGCCGGGGTTGATGTTATTTCATCCACTGCTGAGACTTTCAGCGACGTTGTGCAGGGTATCGCCACTATTGAGAAACTCACATCCGATGTGAGGGAGACTGTGGACAGTCAGGCGCGGGATCTGCAGAATGTGAACCGGAATATGCAAAGGCTGGCGGTAGACCTTGAAGAAGGGAATAACGCCCTGGCGGATCTTGCAGGAACTGTGGCCGTGCTGCACGAGCGCGCTGAGACGCTGAGTGCCATGGTGGGTAAGTTTAAAGCATAAAATATACAGCTACAGGTTTTTTGCAGCGGGAACTTCTTTGCGGGGCTTCCCGCTGTAATTCCACATATAATTCGATATTACAGTGTCCGGGAAGTTCTGGACAGGAGCGACGTATATACGCTGAAACAGGCTTTTATGGAGTTCAAAGCTCACGGCAACTACCAGTCGGCGGGGACTTACTATCCATGCGTGATCACGGATCTGGGCAAAACCTTTGTGAAAGTCTGTTACGATGAGGACGGTATCGTGGAG
>JAVBTI010000068.1:0-4807 GCA_031556255.1 Deferribacterales bacterium
ATTTCATATAAAGGTTGATAGAGGATCAATCAGGAGGTCTGTATGAGGATAACTGTCATGCTTTGTTTTGCCGCACTGTTGTTTGCGGCAGCTGCATACGCCGCCGGGGAGCATTCGGTGGCTATGGGGAATACGGAGTGCATAACCTGCCACTCTGACGCAGATATTGTTGCCAATCCGAACGTTGTGGCGGAATGGAATCAGAGCATCCACAGCTACTCTGGGGTAGGCTGCGGGAACTGCCACGGGGATGAGAATAATTTCCGGGCCAGACCGCGCAAAGACGCCTGCGAGCCATGCCATTCCGAACAGGTGGCTTATACAAAAAGCGTTCTGCCGTGCGATCGCTGCCATGTAGTGCACACCTTCACCGTGCACCAGAAGATGAGGTAACAATTATGAATATCACAAGAAGAGATATACTTAAACTGTCCATAGCGGCAAGCGCCGCCGCCGCCGTCGGCATACCGCTGACCGCACATGCACAGGGCGCCGCCGCGACAACCGGCGGGGCAGATGTCGACAAATGGGTTAAAGGCGTATGCCGTTTCTGCGGTACCGGCTGCGGAGTTTACATCGGCGTGAAGGGCGGCAGGGTGATAGCCATGAAAGGCAACCCCGACGCTAAAACCAACTTCGGCTACCTGTGCGTGAAAGGTTCGATGATACATAAGTTCATGTACCATCCGGACAGGCTTACCACTCCGATGATCCGCAACACGTCCGGCAAACTGGAACCCGCCACATGGGACCAGGCGCTGGATCTTATCACTAAAAAATTCAAAGACTACCAGACCCGCTTCGGCAAAGATTCCGTGGCCTATTACGGCTCCGGTCAGTGCACGACGGAAGAAAGCTACACCTTCAATAAACTCTGGAAGGGCGGCTTCGGCAGCAATATGGTGGAGGGGAACCCCCGTCTCTGTATGGCCAGCGCCGTCGCCGGCTATCTGACCACCCTCGGATCCGACGAACCTGCCGGGACCTATGCGGATTTTGAAAGCACTAAATGTATCTTCATTACCGGGTCCAACACCAGCGAGGCGCACCCGATCCTTTTCCGCCGCATCTGGGAGCGGAAGAAGAAAGACCCGACCGTCAAAATCATAGTCTGCGAGCCGCGCAAAACCAAAACTTCCGATATCGCGGACCTGTGGCTGCCAATCGATCCCGGCACCGACCTCGCGGTTTTCCATGCGCTTGCCTACGAGATCATCAAAAACGGCTGGCACGACACGGCGTATATGGAAAAACTCACCCGCATAACCGACGGGGAGAAAACGTTCACCATAGATGAATATACCAAATTCCTGAGCCAGTTTGACGCGGACACGGTTTCCAAAATGACCAGATGCCCTGCAAAAAATATACGCCAGGCGGCGGAATGGTTTGCCAAGAGCGGCGCCACCATGTCCATCTGGTGCATGGGGCTGAACCAGCGCTCCAGAGGCGTTTGGGCGAACAACCTTGTGCATAACCTGCACCTTATAACGGGCAACTTCGGCAAACCCGGCGCGGATTCATTCTCCCTTACCGGCCAGCCGAACGCCTGCGGCGGGGTGCGGGAAACCGGCTCCCTGTCGCACCTGCTCCCCGGCTGCCGCCCTGTGGCGAACCCCGCGGCCCGCGCCCAGGTGGAAAAAGCCTGGAGAGTGGCCGAAGGGAAGATCGACCCGAAACCGGGGCTCGACACCATCGCCATGTTCGCCTCCCTCGGCGCCGAAAACGACGCATCGAAACCTGTTAAAGCTATATTTATAAGCACCACAAACCCTGCGCAGACGCTGCCCAATCTGCCCAAATATATCCCCAATATGCAGGCTGGGTTCCTTGTTGTGGCGGATATTTTCCCCACCCGCACCACGCAGTTTGCCGATGTGGTGCTGCCTGCCGCCTTCCTGTATGAAAAGGGCGGCGTATACGGCTGTTCCGAGCGCCGCAGCCAGCTCACCGAAAAGCCGTAAACGCTCCCGGCCAGGCCAAGCCTGACCTTTGGATGGCCGCGCAGATTGCAAATCGCATGGGCTATGCCGAACTTATTCCGTGGAACGGCGACGACAGCATGAAGGCGAACGAAATGGCCTGGACGGACTATATAACCGTCACCAAAGACACGGAAAAAACGCTGTGGGGAGCCACATACAAACGTCTAAAAGAATCGAAGGAAGGCGTGCAGTGGCCATGTCCGTCAGAAAACCACCCCGGGACTTACAAAAGATATGTACGCGGGATGGACCCCATTTTCGACGCGCCCGGCTTCAAAGACAAGATACCCGCCGACGCCAACCAATACTTTTACATGGACGGTAAAGGGGAAGGAAAAGCGAATATATTTATGCGTGCCTATGTGGGCGCGGCGGAAGTGCCGGATGCTGACTATCCGTTCTTCCTCACCACCGGCCGTGTTGTAGAGCAGTGGCATACCGGCACGATGACGAACCGCGTGCCCGAAATAGCCCGCGCCCAGCCTAACGCCTATCTGGAAATACACCCGGATGACGCCTCCAAACTGCGCCTGAAGACGGGCGACATGGTGGAAGTGGCCAGCCGCAGGGGCAAAAACGTCCTGCCGGTGCGTATAGTCACGGTGTCGCTGCCGGGCGTGCTCTTCATCCCCATGCACGACCAGAAAAAGGAACGCATGGTGAACTTCGTCTGCAACGATGCTGTGGACGGCGCTTCCAAAGAGCCGGAATACAAAATAGCCGCCGTCAAGGTCACCCGGCTGGGCGGGCCGATGGACGTGGCGGATCAGTATATAATTTCGGATATAAACGAGAAATTTTAACCAACACTCTCCCCTTCACCCCCTCCCTCTCCCCCCACGAAGGGGAGAGGGTTGATATTTTGGAGTTATGTGATGCTAATCACCAGCAGCGTTATTGAATTAAAAGAGGGCGGTTTTCCACAGGTGGAGTGCCGTCTGGCGGATATACCCGGTGTCGAATTGCGCGGAGTTAGCAAAGATTTGCGCAGACTGCTTCTGATAATTGAAACCGAAGACAGCGAGGCGCTGGAGAAGATCAGTGACGATCTGCGAAAACACCCGGCGGTTTTTTCGTTGCTGCATCACAGCTTCTATTTTGACGAGGGCGAATGACTTTTTTCGAACGGCTTCGCAACCTGCTGAATGATAACCCGTTTAAGCGCAGCTATGCGAAAAACCGCATGCGCCCCCCAGGTGCGGCCGATGAAAAGGCGTTCATGGAACGTTGTATCCGCTGTGCCCGCTGTATAGCCGTCTGCCCCTACCGCTGCATAGAAAGAGCCGGCGCCGGCGACGGCATGCAGGTCGGTACACCCTATATTTACGCTGAGCAAAAAGGCTGTTACCTGTGCATGCGCTGCCCGCCCGTGTGTCCCACCGGCGCACTGGACAATATACTTACGGAACCCGGCGAAGTGCGTATGGGGATAGCCGTTGTCAATGAGCAGACCTGCCTGAACCATATCTACGCGAGGGACGAGGAGCGGGGGCACACCGACGGCAACGCCCTTTACTGCAACACCTGTTACAATGTCTGCCCTTTGCAGGGAAAAGCGATAATACTGAAAGATCTTGTTATCCCGGTGATTACGGATCAGTGTACCGGCTGCGGTGTCTGTGTGGAGCGGTGCCCCACGAGTCCTCGTTCGGTTGATATTCTGCCCGCCGGGATGGGCGACCCCGACCGGGCGGGGCTTTATCATATAAGAAAACAGCTCGATGCCCGCAATGAGAAGGCAAACGAACTGCTCAAAGAAAAGGAACAGATCACGGGCGGCAATAAAACGCCTGAGTTTGAGTATAATTTCAATACTGACAACAAAATCGAGGGCTGGTAGGTAACAATAATTAACCAAGGCTGGATTCCGGCTCAGGGCCGGAGCTGTTGAGTTAAATATATTTATATCGAGGTTTATCTATTTCATTGCACGCCAAACGCAGGATAGCACAGGTTGCGGTCTTTCTGTTTATGTTCATCATCCCGGCGATGAACCTGCTGGAGATATATTTTATAAAGGGCACTTTTATATCCCTTGATATAGGCTCACTGGGGATAGCCGACCCGGTTATGATCCTGCAGGCGATAGTGGCGAGCGCGACACTCTCCGGGGTGCTGGTGGTGTCGGCACTCATCCCCGTGCTGATGGCGCTTTTTTTCGGCAGGATATGGTGCAGTTGGGCCTGCCCATATACGCTTATTATGGAATGGGTTGAGAAGATCCCCTTTGCAGCAAGACGCATGAAAAAAAGCCACGCGAAGCTGCGTCAAAGCGGCGCTGTGAAACGGACGGTTATCGCCAGATATTTTATCTTTCTTGCGTTTCTCTTCCTTGTTGGGATTTGCGGTGTGCCGGTTCTGCATCTGTTCTCACCCCCCGCTGTTATCTCCACTCAGGCGCTGCTGCTGGTGAAAAATTTCATGCTGACAGTGGAAATACTTTTCATTGTGGCGCTGTTCTTTATAGAAATATTTCTGTCCTACAGATTTGCGTGCAGGTACCTCTGCCCTACCGGGACTTGCCTTTCCCTCGTTAAGAGCGGTTACCGCCTGCGCGTGTCATACTCCGGAAGCTGCATAAACTGTAAAAAGTGTGTCCGTGTCTGCCCTATGGGGCTTGATCCTATGAAAGAAGCCGAAAGCAGCCTCTGTTTCAACTGCGGCGAGTGCATAGCCCAGTGCCCCGACGCCTCCGACCCACTCACATGGAAAATAGGCAAATAATCAATTTCTCTGAAAATATCCGCCGGAAACCACTGATTAAGGTAAATTGCAATAATTGAAGTCCCTCTCTGCGTGTGTCAAGCGATTCGGACATCATT
>JAVBTI010000132.1:0-9208 GCA_031556255.1 Deferribacterales bacterium
TATGCCCGCGGCTGTTCCAGGAGTGGAACTACTGGCGCACACGGGCGGCGAGAAGATCGCCGCCCTGGCTGCCAAACTATGCTATTCTGACGCATCCATCAGCGATCTGACAGGTGTTGTGGCGGCAGCCGAGCAGGAAAAATTCCTCTCCACGCTGAATCGCATGGGGCACCATTCCGTATTCGAGCACATTTCATTTACATTTGGTATTGAAGGCGTCTCAAGAGCGCTCACTCATCAGCTTGTACGCCACCGCATAGCGAGTTATTCCCAAAAATCCCAGCGGTACGTCGCCCACAAAGGCGGGTTCAATTACGTCGTTCCCCCATCGATCGCGGCCAGCCGGGACGCACGGGAAAAATACAATAAAATAATGGATAAAATTGCCGGCAGTTACGATGAGCTTGCCGCGCTGGGTGTGTCCCCGGAAGATGCCAGATATGTGCTGCCCAACGCCTGCGAGACTAAGATTATTGTGACCATGAACGCTCGTGAACTTTTGCACTTTTTCAGACTGCGCTGTTGTGAGCGTGCCCAGTGGGAGATCCGCGTAATAGCCACGGAGATGCTGAAAAAGGCTGTCCGTGTGGCTCCTTCCATATTTGGCGCGGCCGGGCCGTCATGCGTGTCCGGCACCTGTTCTGAAGGAAAAATGTCATGCGGGCATGCTGTGGAAAACCGCCGTAAATTCACGGAACTGATACAGGCCGAACTTAATAGCTGAACGGTATTGAGTTTTTTCCGCCGCCGGCTATACTATTATAAATTGAATTAATATTGAGGTAGTGATGGCAGATAAATGTAATATAGGTGGTCAGGCTGTCATAGAGGGCGTTATGATGCGCGCTCCCGGCCAACTGGCCATAGCTGTGCGAAAACCGGAGGGCGGTATAGTCGTCCGCAAAGAAGATATCGCTATAGACCGTAACAAGTTTTTTAAAAAACCTTTCATACGTGGCCTTATAGGGTTGTATGACGCGCTGATTTTGGGTATAAAAGCGCTGAACTTCAGCGCCCAGCAGTCCGAAATCGAAGGCGATAAGCCGGTCACAAAGAAAGAAACGGCCTTAAGCCTTGTAATAGGGTTGGGGATGGGTGTACTGCTTTTTATATTCCTCCCGCTCTGGCTGACAAACTTATCCAAGAGTATTTTCCCCGCAGTGGAGCGCTCATTCCTGCTTTTTAACGCGGTAGACGGTGTTATACGCGTTATATTCTTCGTTATCTATATATTTATAATATCGCGCCTGAAGGATATTCAGCGTGTATTCGAATACCACGGGGCGGAGCACAAATCAATTTTCACCTACGAGGCGGGAATGGATCTCACTGTGGAAAATGCCCGTAAAATGAGCCGTTTCCATCCACGTTGCGGCACCAGCTTTCTCCTGATAGTGATGATTGTGGCCATTGTGGTTTTCTCCATGATTCCTAAAGACTCTGCTTTCATGATAAAGCTTGCTTCACGGATAGTGCTTCTGCCTGTGATTGCCGGGATATCGTTTGAAATATTGAAGCTCAGCGGGAAATATGCTAACCGCGCGGCAGTGAAAATACTTACAGCGCCCGGGCTGTGGCTTCAAAGGCTTACCACAAGGGAGCCGGACGACGCGCAGCTGGAAGTGGCTATTGCGTCGATAAATGCGGCCCTCGCGGAGGACAAGGCGGAACTGGACGGCGTAACATATGTTTGATAAACTGGAAGAGGTGTTTGTTCGTTACGAAGAGCTGAACAGCAGGCTTTCAGACCCCAAGGTGATCGCCGACCAGGCTTCTTTCCAGCAGTATGCCAGGGAACATTCGGAAAAAAAGCCCATAGTGGATCTTTACGTGCAGTGGCGCGATCTGAAAAAGCGTCAGGATGAGGCGAGGCAGATAGCGGAAGACGGCGGTGACAAAGAGCTCGCGGAACTTGCCCATATGGAGATAGAGGAAACCGCCGCCGCCATGGAGGCAATGGAGCACGATATGCGTCTCCTCCTCCTGCCTAAAGACCCTTATGACGACAAGAATATATATCTTGAAATCCGCGCCGGAACTGGGGGCGACGAGGCCTCCCTTTTTGCTGCAAACCTTTTGCGGATGTACACCCGCTATGCGGAACTTCAGCACTGGAAAACGGAGATCGTGGATTTCAGCGAAACCGGCGTGGGCGGGTATAAAGAGGTGATCCTCCTTGTAAAGGGGAAAGGTGCTTACAGTCGCCTGAAATATGAAGGGGGCGGCCACAGGGTGCAGCGTATTCCCGACACGGAGGCGTCCGGCCGGATTCATACCTCGGCGTGTACAGTGGCTGTGCTTCCGGAGGCGGACGAAGTTGATATATTCATAGAGCCGAAAGATTTGCGGGTGGACGTATACCGTTCCGGCGGCGCCGGCGGGCAGCACGTCAACACCACCGATTCCGCCGTGCGTATAACACACATTCCCACCAATATAGTTGTTACCTGCCAGGACGAGCGCAGCCAGATCAAAAACCGGGAAAAAGCGATGAAACTGCTGCGCGCCAAACTTCTGGAAGAAGAAATACGCCGCCAGACCGACGAACGCGCTGATGCCAGAAAAACACAGGTGGGCTCAGGCGACCGTAGCGAGCGCATACGCACATATAACTTCCCCCAGAACAGGCTGACGGATCATCGCATAAACCTTACCGTTTACAGCCTCGATCGTGCTATGGAAGGTGAGATAGACGACATCATTACCGCAACCATAGCATACGATCAAGCTGAAAAACTCAAGGTAGCAGGGCTGGCGTGATATTATGCCGGCCACGTCTGTAAACGCGCGCGCGTTTTTAAACGGCGTGGTATCGCAGGGCTTCAGCCGCAGTGACGCGGCGGATATCATCTCCTTTCTGTCCGGCATGCCTTATAAAGAAGTTATTCCCAATCTTGACAGGATAGCCATCAAATCAACCGAGGCTGAAAAAATCGGGCGGATGCTGTCCGACGGCATCCCCGTGGCTTATATAACCGGGCGTAAAGAGTTTTATGGCCGGGAGTTCTTAGTGGACAGGAGCGTGCTGATCCCCCGCCCGGAGACGGAAACCCTCATAGATACTGTATTATCCAATTACAACAGAAACGCTGAACTGAAAATCGTTGACCTGTGCACAGGATCGGGCTGCATTTTGCTGACCCTGCTGAAAGAGCTTCCGGATGCGCGGGGGATAGGTGTGGATATATCGCAGGAGGCGCTGGATATGGCCGGGAGGAACGCCCTGCGACTGGATGTTGCGGACAGGGCGGAGTTTTTACGGTACAATGTGCTGGAAGATCTGCCGGTATCCGGGGCCGATATTATTACCGTCAATCCGCCTTATCTGTCGCGGGAAGAGTACGCCGCCGCGCCGCGTTCTCTGCTTTTTGAGCCGGAACTGGCACTGACTGCCGGGGAGGATGGCTATCTTTTTTATAAAAAGTTATTGTGTAGTTTGAGTAAATTAGGTAATAATAATGCTCTTGCTTTTTTTGAGGTGGGATACACCCAATCGGCAAAAGTGATGGAGCTTGCCTCATCGCACGGTTACCGGTGGAATGCCGTAAGGGATACGGCCGGCCATCAGCGGGTGGTATGGGGAGTGGCTGTAAAAGGCGCTGAGAATATATAGATGCAGAAATTGATAGTAAAAGGCGGGAATAAACTTAGCGGCACGGCAGGTGTCGGCGGGGCGAAAAATGCCTCGCTGCCTATATTTGCCGCGACGTTGCTTGCGGCAGGGCGCTACCGTCTGGATAATGTGCCTAAGCTTCGCGATATCGGCACCATGAGTGAGCTTCTTTCGCAGCTTGACGCGCCGGTGGAATGCGATAAAAGCAGCCGTTTTTGCCTGGAGAGCGGGATAAAAGTCAGCGCGGTTCCTATTGACGGCGATGCCTTGATTATTACAAACCATAGCGGCGGCCGCTGTGAAGCACTTTATGAGATGGTGAAAACCATGAGGGCCAGCATTCTGGTTCTCGGCCCGCTGCTGTCCAAACGCAAAAAAGCACGTGTTTCCCTTCCCGGCGGATGCGCCATAGGCGAGCGCCCTGTGGATCTGCATATATCGGCGCTGGAAGCGATGGGAGCGGATATAAAAGTCAGCCACGGCTATATAGACGCCGAATGCGACCGCCTCAAAGGCGCGGATATAACATTCAAAACTATCACGGTCACCGGCACGGAAAATATAATGATGGCCGCCGCACTTGCGGACGGCATCACCGTCCTTCATAACGCGGCACAGGAGCCGGAGGTCGTTGATTTGGCCAACTTCCTGCGTCGTATGGGGGCAAAAATTACCGGCGACGGCACCCACTGCATAACGATCGAAGGGGTGGATGAGCTTAGCCCTGCTGACCATTCGGTCATGCCCGACAGGATCGAGGCCGGGACGCTTCTCTGTGCCGTGGCCGGAGCCGGCGGCAGGGCGGAGATAACCGGTGCGCCGGTGAAAGAGATGAAGGCCCTTATCGCAAGCCTTGAATCGGCGGGGGTCAAAATAACCGATAACGGCAACGGCATTTTGCTGGTTGAATCCGACGGGATGCTGACCGCCGTTGATATAACCACCATGCCTTACCCCGGTTTCCCCACCGATATGCAGGCGCAGTTTATGGCCGTCATGACTAAGGCGGACGGAACTTCGGTTATAAACGAGACCATCTTTGAGAACAGATTCATGCATGTGTCGGAGCTTAAACGCATGGGTGCCGATATCACCGTGAAGGACTCCAGTGCCATCGTCCGTGGTGTCGGAGAGCTTTCCGGGGCACCGGTGATGGCGTCGGACCTGCGCGCCAGCGCGGGGTTGGTTATTGCCGCCCTCATGGCGTCCAGCACCAGCGAAGTGCAACGCATATACCACCTTGACAGAGGGTACGAGGATTTTGAAAAGAAGCTGGCTCTGCTCGGGGCTGATATTAAAAGAGTTAACGCGTAATGAATATTGTACCGGATAAAATCCCCATCTCGTTTGCTTTGCCCAAAGGGCGCCTGGCAGAGCAGACAATAGAGAAACTGATAGACAGCGGCGTGTCCAAACAGGGCGTTGTTGATTTCAACTCCAGAAGGTTGATCTTTGAAGACGCCGAATCATGTATTAAGTTTTTGCTTATACGAAATTCCGACGTTCCGACCTATGTCGAACACGGAGCCGCCGATTTCGGCGTGGTGGGGAAGGATGTCCTTGTGGAGACCGGAGCACAGGTATACGAGTTTGCCGATTTGGGCTTCGGAGCCTGCCGTATGAGTGTGGCGGCGCCCGCCGGATATCACACGCATTACAAACACAATATGCGTGTTGCCACTAAATACCCGAACACCACTAAAAGCATATTTGCCCAGAAAGGTACTTTCGTGGAAGTGATCAAATTGTACGGCTCTATAGAAATAGCACCGCTTACCGGGTTGTCCGACTATATCGTGGATCTGGTGGACACCGGTGAAACCCTGCGTAAGAACGGATTGGTGGAACTGGAAGTGATAATGCGTTCCACTGCGCGCCTTATTGCCAACCGCAGTCTGGCTCGCGCCAAGCACGAACGGATTAAAGAGATCTTGTCTGCTCTGGAGCCGCAATGAGGGTTTTTGCGGTCACTATCGTTTTCCTGCTTTTTGCCGTGCCGGCCTTCGCCGAAATTATCGATCGTGTGGACGTGACAGGAAACAGGCGGGTGCCGGAAACACGTATCAGGCAATACCTTGTGAAAGCCGGGGATGAGTTTGATCCGGAAAAGATTAACCGCAGTGTCAAACAGCTCCATGAGACGGGCTTTTTTATGGAAGTCAGCGTGGATGCGGATGTCGTTGGCAATGAGTTTGTAATAACATATATTGTGCAGGAAATGCCGCTGGTTGCGTCTATAACGGTGAACGGCAGCGACCATTTTAACCAGGAAAAGCTTCAGGAAGCCTATGCGATAAAGGTGGGGAACACTCTCAGCCTGTCAAAGGTCGGAACCACCATCAGAAACCTTCAGGCCATGTATGAAAAAGACAAGTATTACAGCGTTGAAATCACGCACAGGGTGGAATACCGCAATGAAACCTCCGTTAACCTTGTGTTTGACATAAAAGAAGGAGAGACTTCCCGCGTATACAACATCTGGTTTTACGGAAATAACACATTTACCGCTGACGAATTGCGGGAGGTTATGAAGACCAAGGAGAAAGATTTCTGGTCGCTCTTAAACTCCAGCGGTGTGCTTATAAGCGACATGATGGAGTACGACCGGGAAATGGTGCGCGAATTTTATATGTCCAAAGGATTTGCCATGGTTACCGTCGGTGAACCGGAGATCGCTTTCCAAACCGACCGGTCGCGGCTGAACTATCTCATACGCGTTGAAGAAGGGCCGCGCTACACCGTCAAAAAAATCGAATACACAGATAACAAAAGCACCCTCACGCCTTCTGAAATGCGGGCGCGCACGCAACTCAAAGAGGGGGAGTATTTCAACGTTACCATGTATCGCGATGACATCCGCCGCCTCACCGACGCCTATACGGAACTGGGCTATGCCAAGGCAAACGTGGACACGGATGTGACCATGAACAAGGACGAATACACAGTCAATATAAGCTACGCCGTGGAAGAGGGGCCGGAGGTATATATCAACCGGATAATTTTCGAAGGCAACGATGACTCCAGGGATAACGTCCTCCGCCGTCAGTTCGACATAGTGGAGGGGGATAAATATAACAGCAAGCTGCTCCGGGAGGCGGAATTCAACCTGTACAACACCGGGTTTTATGAAAATGTACAGATCTCGGAACAGTATGTCGCGGATAACAAAACCGATGTAAAGGTTCGCGTTGTTGAAAAGAAAAGCGGCAGCATGAACCTGGGCGTGGCATACGCTAATAACGAAGATCAGCTTATGGGGCATTTGGAGTTCGCCAAGGCGAATGTTTTTGGCTACGGCAGTACTGTCAGCGCCCGGGCCGATCTGTCCGCCGTACGTTCCGATTATACACTGAGCTTTACGGAGCCGTGGCTTTTGGATAATCCGTATCTGGTGGGTTTTGATCTCTACTCCCGCACCAGAACATACGATGGCGAGTACACCCGCTCGGCAAACGGCGCGTCAGTGCGTCTTGGACACCAGCCCATCAAACGCCGTCTGTATGTAAGCTATACTTTCGCACATGAAGAGATCAATATCAAAAATATCGAGGATAACGCTTCCGACTATATAAAAGATCAAGCGGGGTTGCATATTATTAACTCAATAACCCCCGCGGTCTCATATACAAAGGTGAATAACAGCCTCGATCCGTCGGACGGCTACAGGTTGACAGGCCGGCTCGAATATGCCGGCACATTCCTTGGAGGTACTGAGGATTACGCCAGATTGATACTGGAAGCATCATACTATAAGCCTCTCGGTTACGAGTTTGTCGGTGTGGCGCATGCGGAGGGGGGCCAGATATGGCAGCTCTCCGATAATGAAGTTTTCACAGATAAAAGGTTTTATCTGGGCGGCATGTACAGCGTACGCGGGTATAAAAGCCGGGAGATAAGTCCTGTGGACGACGAAGGCGAGCCTTACGGCGGGGATAAATACTACCAGGTAAACCTGGAGATATGGCGTCCAATTTTCGAAGGGAACCTGACCGTGCGGGGTGTTATATTTATGGATATGGGACAGGTGTACGACGAAGGGGAAGCACTCTTCTCCTATCCTCCCCGGAAGAGCGTGGGAGCTGGTATAAGATTTTCCACCCCTATGGGTCTGATCAGGCTGGAATACGGGTATAAACTGGACAAGAAAGAGGGTGAATCGCCGTATAACTGGGAGTTCTCCATCGGCAACGCTTTCTGATCTGGCGGAAACATACAAAAGAATATATAATAATTAAATCTATCGGAGGTTTTTCGAATGAAAAAATTGCTTGTTATTTCCATGGTATTTGTCATGACGGCTCTGTGCTCGTCAGCTATGGCGCAGATGAAAATCGCGCTTATAGATGTTCAGCGTTGCGTCACTGAATCTGATGCCGGCAGAAAAGTCCAGGCGGAGATGCGCAAAATGGAGCAGGAGCGCACGCCCCAGCTTAAAGCTAAGCGCGACGAGATTGAGAAACTGCAAAAAGATTTTTTAGATAAGGAAAAAGCGCTCTCTGAAACAGCGAAAAATAAACTCCTTGAAGAGCTGCAGTCTAAAAGCGCTGAGCTTGACAACGCCCTGCGCCAGTATAATGCTGAAATGCAGAAAAAGGACGTGGATTCCGCCAAAAAGATAGCTCAGGAGTTGGAGTCTGTCATTGCCGCTGTTGCCAAAGCTGATAAATATGACCTAGTGCTCCTCAGCCCGGCAGTAGCCTACGCGCCGAGCGCTGTGGATATCACGCAGAAGGTAATAGAACAGTACAACAAGCAACAGCCGAAATAACCATGGCCGGCCTAGCTGAAATTGCGAAGCTGCTTGATGGTGAACTGTCCGGCGGAGGTGCTGAAATAACCGGGATCAGCACCCCTGATGAGCAACGCGCCGGGACAGTGTGTATACTGGCCGGCGCGAAGCTGGCGGATAAACTTTCCGGCGCGGCCGCGGCCTATGGGGTGCCTGCTGATTTTCCCGCTGGAGTCGAAAAGCCTTTGATACGGGTGAAAAATACGCGCCTGGCACTGGTTACCTTGCTTGGCTTCTTTTTCCCCGAAGAGATCCATCCGGCGCATATATCCCTGAAAGCCTCGATTGCCGAAAGCGCCGTCCTCGGCGTGGATGTGACCGTGGATGATTTCGCCGTCATCGGTGCCGGCACGGTAATAGGAGCGGGCACGCATATTTATTCCGGCGCGGTAATCGGGGAAAATGTGAAGATAGGTGAAAGATGCAGCATTTTTCCCGGCGTAACGCTCTATAATAACGTAAAGATCGGAAATGACGTGCGTTTGCACGCCGGCGTGAGCGTTGGAGCGGATGGTTTCGGTTACGTCCCCGGCGCAACGCACACCAAAATTCCTCATGTCGGCGATGTTGTAATACACGACAATGTGGAAATAGGCGCAAATACAGCGGTTGACCGGGCGACGATGGGTTCTACCGTGATAGGCGAAGGCACTAAAATAGACAATCTCGTCCAGGTGGGGCACAACGTACGCATCGGTAAGTGGTGTTTCATTGTGGCCCATTGCGCCATAGGCGGTTCCGCGGTGATCGGGGATTACGTCACCCTGGGCGGCCAGGTGGGAGTAGGCGATCATACTCAAGTGGGT
>JAVBTI010000060.1:0-4564 GCA_031556255.1 Deferribacterales bacterium
GGACGATTTCCGCTTCGGTAAAGACAGGCGCGGCAATATCAAATTGCTCGGAGAGTTTTGCGAACAGCATGGCATGGCTTTTTCGGCCGTGCCACGGCTGGAACTGGACGGTAAGCCCATTTCAAGTACCACCATACGCAAAATAGTGGCCGCGGGCGACCTGGATAAGGTTCCCCGCTATCTCGGCAGATATCTTTCGTGCGTGGGAACGGTTGTTCACGGTGACAAAACCGGCAGGCGGATTGGCTTTCCCACTGCCAATATAGATGTTGAAAGCGAACTGCTGCCACCGGACGGCATTTACGCGGGTCATCTGGACCTGAAAGGGCTGCGCCGCAAGGCCATGATCTATCTGGGGCGGCGTCCTACCGTCACCGGCGGCGGAGAAAGGCGTTTTGAGGCGCATATTATAGATTATGACGGCGATCTGTACGGCGAATATCTGGAAATATATATCACCAAAAAATTGCGTGATGACCGTAAATTTGCCTCTTTGGATGAACTGCGTCTCCAGCTGGAGATGGATAAAGCAGCCGCGCTGGCGCCGGATGCCTGAAAGATGATGTCGTTAATCTGTTTTATGACCCTCGCCGTCTCTCCGTGGACGGCGTATTTATACAGCGAACAGTACCTTTGCGCCCCCGGTGTTTATATTCACGGACTGACGTCGCTTATAGGCTTCGGCTATTCGGCCTTCCTCGCCATCCTTTTCATGGACGGCAAATATTTCGGCGGCAGGGATAAAGTTTATGAACGAACGGCGTTTGTGCTTACAATGGCGCTACTTGCCGCCATATTCGCCAAAAGTTCGCTGTTTATAAGCACCTTTGTGGCGCTGCATATAATACTTCTGTCTGTTATGGCTTTTTCATTCAAATTCGGCAAGAGGGACGGCGCAGCTTTTTTCGCGTTTTCGGCGATCATCATTGCGATCTCGGCTTGGATCTATTTTTTATACTCATTCCATTTCGAAAGCTGGTATATATTCACCACAAAATTTTCCTACTCCCTGTTGGCGCTGTCATTCCCGTTTTCACTGGCTGCTTTTTCAAAATTTTATCCGATGCTTGCGGGGATCAGGCATTGGCGTATATTTTTAGGAGTACTTGTTGTCAGCGTCCTTATGATGTTTGTCGGTGTTATGCTTAAAAGCGCTGCACTGGAAGGTTTTTTTGCCATTATATTGATTATATGGATAATCTACGCGGTTTATGAGGCGCGGCGTACTAACCGGTTCCCTCTGGTGGTGCTGTTTGCTGGGCTTTTTGTGACCGGCGCGCTGGGGGTGCTCTATTTCTACCACAGCGGTGAGGCGGGCACGGAGGTGATACGCTCATGGCACGCACACGCGGCGTACATGCTTTGGGCTATAATGGCGTATTATGTAATATATTTTAATGTGAAAAAGCTTGACGCCATGACACTGTGGAGTTTTATTATTCCCAACGTACTGTCCTTCACAACACTGGGAATATATCTGGTGGGTTCCCGCCAGAGCGGGTATCTTTATATGTCGACGGCATTTTTTGTGATTGCCGTGGCGGGGATTGTTGTAAGAAGGTTGAGGCATGTTTAAAACGCGGATAATATATCTTGAATGTGTGGATTCTACAAATAAATACCTTCTGGACGGCGAATTTGAGCCGGGCACGGCGGTTGCCGCGGAATATCAGACGGGCGGCAGGGGGCGCGGCGGCAGGGACTGGAAGAGCGCGCCGGGGGACAACCTTATGTTTTCCGTTGTTCTGCCGCTGTTACCCGCGGATAAACTTCTGGGAGCGCAGATCGCCGCGGGGTATGCTATGGTGGAAACATTGATGGAGTATGCCGACGTCCGCCTGAAGTGGCCGAATGACTTAGTATGCGCTGACAAGAAGCTCGGGGGACTGCTGATAGAAACGCAGTTTTCCGGCTCCATCCTGAAGAAGGCCGTCCTCGGAGTGGGAATAAATATAAACAGCTACCCGCCGGAACTATCCGTCAGGGCGATATCTTTGAAGGCACTTATTGACGGCGAACTGCCGCCTGTGAAAACGATATTGAAAAGCGCTCTTGAGCGATTATCGGATGTATTCAAAGCTTATGCCGCCGGTGAGCTTGATATTGCGTATGAGTGGGCGTGCTATTCGGCGTATTATCTTAGAAAATTAAACTTTCATCGGAACGGCGCGTCTGAAACACTCATAGAGAAAGGGATTACTTCTGATGGAAGGCTGATAGCCCTGAACGAACAGAGTAACAAAGAAGTCATTGCAGAGGGAGAAATAGGCTATGATTTTCGTATTTGACATAGGCAACACCAATGTGGTTTTCGGCGTTATGAAAGAAGGGAAGGTGCTGTACCAGTTTCGTTTTCAGTCGGAAACGCATAAAACCACCGATGAATACGCTATATCATTGTTGTACCTTTTGGAACATTATCAAATTAATTTGAATTCGCTGGAAGCGGTTATGGTTTCGAGCGTCGTTCCGCAGCTTACTTTTACTTTTGTACGGCTTATCAGAAAATATCTTAATAAAGACGCGGTTGTCGTCACCACTGCCAGCGACCACGGCCTTGTGATAAAGCTGGATGAACCGGGCACTCTGGGCGCGGACAGGCTGATGAGCGCTCTGGCCGCCCACACCATGTTTAAGAAAAACTGTATCACCGTGGATTTCGGCACGGCGACCACCCTTGAGGCGTTGACGGAAGCGGGGGAGTTCCTGGGCGGTGTGATCTTTCCCGGTGTCAAGCTCTCCGCCCAGGTGCTGCATACACGTACGGCGCAGCTTCCGGAGGTGGATCTTGCAACACCGGCAAGGGTTGTTGGGCAAAGTACCGTTGAAAGCATACAATCCGGGCTGTATTACGGCTATCTGGAGCTTGTGGATGGCCTTATAGACCGTATATTGAAAGAGCGGTTTACCGGCAGGGACGTTATGGTTTTGGCTACCGGCGGAATGGGATCCGGGTTTGCCGCGGCCAGCAGGCATAAAATGCGTTACGAACCGAGCCTTGTCCCTTACGGACTGTATTATATGTATAAGAGGCTGAAAGATAAAGGTACTCTGTAAGTATTAATTATTTCAGCAAAAAAATACTTGATAAATGTGCCGATTTCGTAGAATGTAAAAAGCTGTTTACGGAATGTGCAGCAAACGGTCGTGCCCCGCGAAGCGGAATTTACGCGACGGAAGATAAGTAAGGAAGGAAGGGATGGTGAAAACATGAGCAACATGGGCGATTATATTAAGCAGAAGCGTGAGGAAAAAAAGATCACGATAAAGTATATATGTAACAAGACGGCGATTAGGGAACAGTACGTCAATATGCTGGAGGCGGGGGAGTTCGACTCATTGCCTTCGTATGTCCATGCCCATGGTTTTCTTGAGCAGTACTGCAAAGTGGTGGGGCTGGACTTTCCCAATGAAGTAAAGCCCCTTTTCGATCAAGAGTGTAAGAAGGCCACTTTCGGCAAGACTCCTGAAGAGATCGCCATGGAACAGGCCGCGGTGGAAGAGGCGGGTAAACGGCCGCCCTACGGGATTTTTGCCGCAGTGTTCGCTGTTATTTTTCTGGCCCTGGTGGGTTTGTTTATTTATAATTCGGTATATAAACGTTACGCCGGAACACCGGCCGTTTCAACTATTCCGCCTGCCGCAACGCCTATTGAACCGCCGGTATCCACACCGGCAGCTACGCCGGAGCCAGCGGCGGGCGTGGTTTTGCCTGATAACGGCTCGCGTGCAGCGGCAACAGACAATTATACCGACAACGGTACTCGTACCCCGGTTACAGCAACACCGCCTGCCGCTTCTGTTGTGACACCTCCCGCCCCCGTGGTTACGCCGGCGACAACCTCCGCTCCGCAACAGCCTGCGGCCGACAACGCCACTGTCAGGCGCAGGGCTGTGCTGACTTTTACCGATAATTGTTGGGTGAATTTTATATCCGACAACGGCGATAAAGGTGATTTCATCGCTGAGCCGGGCCAGGAAAAGGTTGTGTATTTCTCAAACTATTTCAGCATAGACATAGGCAACGCTTCGGCTATTTCCGTGAACTACCGCGACAGAGCGTTTTCAGGATTGGGCAGCTACCGTCAGCCTGTGAAGGGCGTATATTTTGTGGTGGACGACAACGGCACCATGACCATGCAGCGCACACCACCAGCGGCGGTCAGATAATTCGCAGTAAACGGCGTAAAATATGGGTTTTTTAAAAAATACTAAAAAAGTCTTGTTTTGGAGTCTCAGTTGAATTATACTATAGGAGTGTACTCGGATGAGTACTTATTGCTGCTTGAACTGATGGGCAGATTTGACCGGGATATGCCGGAGGCAGACGTACGCATATACGGCACGGAAGCTTTGATTGATGAGTTACCCGGCGGCGCGGCGGAACAGATATCATCTAATCTGGACAGTCTTACAGATAACGATATTGTGGTGCTTCTTGGCGAACTGCCGGATGTGGCGGAGTTCAAGAAGAATTACGGCGGTGTCATCATTGATGCGTCGGAAACCGCCGCGGGTGAGAGGGTCGTCAAAGTGGCCGACCCGCTTGCGTCACTGCTGTATG
>JAVBTI010000115.1:0-13888 GCA_031556255.1 Deferribacterales bacterium
GAAACAACATCAGCACAGGCTGTATTATCTTTGAAATATTTTCCGACAGATAATCCACTTTTTCATAATAATAGTCCGAAACGTGCTCGAGCTGCTCATCAAGCTTGCCCGTCTGCTCACCAATGCTGATCATCCGTATCACCATCGGGGTGAAAAGTTTCTGCTCGCCCAGCGCATCCGAAAAAGAACTGCCGGTACTCATCAAACTGCGCGTGCCGGCCACACTCCGGGTAAAAACAGTGTTTTTCAAAGTGCCGGCCAGAATCTCCAGTGCGCGGAAAAGCGGCACTCCCGCGGAAATCATAAGTTGTGCGTACTCCGCTATAAAGGCAAAATTATAACACTGCAGAAGTCTTCCAAGTACGGGCAGTTTAAGGTAAATCCCATCCGTCTTATAACGAAAACTTTCGCTTCCTTTTCTGGCAATAATATAAAGTATAATCGCGCACAATGCAATCAGCAGTGCTTGAAAACCTGCCCCGCGCACAATGTCAGAACTGTGCAGAAAAATCTGTGTTATCAGTGGCAATTCTACTCCCAAAACTTCGAAAAGTTCCTTCAGGTTCGGCATTACAACGATCAGCCAGAAACCGGCGGCAACCAGCATCACAACCAGGGTAACAACAGGGATCACCATGGCCGTTGTGATTTTCCCCTTCACTTTATCAATTCTGGAAATATATTTCTCCGCACCTTCCAGTGTTATATCAAGCTTTCCGGCCTCTTCGCCGATCCTCGCAAGCCCCAGCACCGTGCTGTCAAACACTTTGCCATACTTAGACATCGCCTCCGACAGCGGCATGCCCATTTGCATGCGAAACGATATATCCTCCAACATATCTCCCATAGCACGGCTGTCCGCGCTTCCCGCCATATCGAAAAGGGCCGTGGTCAACGGCAACCCGGCTGCAGTGGCGGTCCGGAGATTTTCCAGAATCTCCGCCACATGTTTCCTGCCAATCTTTTCGGCCCCGCTCCGGTTGTTGAAAAATCTGAGGTACGACGGAATCTGTTCTATTTTTGATATGTTCAGATCCGCGGTACGCAGAAATGACTGAAGCTGCAATTCGTCACTCAGCTCTATCGTCTTTTTCAGGCGCCTGCCGTTATCGTCCACATATGACAGCCGGTATAAAGCCATCGGGCCACACCCCTTATTTTCCTCACAACGAGGTTCAGACTTCATTAAATATATCAATCTTTAGCGAGGCCTGACCTTAGTTCGCCACCCGTTTTACCTCTTCCGGGTTTGTCACTCCGGCGAAGGCTTTGATGAGTCCGTCTTCCACCATACTCACCATTCCCCGGCTTCTCGCCGCATGCAATATCGCCATAGGCGTCTGCCCGCGCACTATCATGTCCCCCAGTTCCTCATCCATAACCAGGAGCTCGCTTATGACGGTACGTCCTGCGTATCCAGTGTTGCGGCAATATTCACAGCCTCTGCCATAAGACAATCTTATTTGCGAACCGCCGTTCACCCAAACATTATCCAGCATATCCCGACGAAACCCCATACCCATCAACGAATCAAGAGACACAACACGCTCTTCGGCGCAAAAAGGGCATACTTTCCGCAAAAGCCTCTGTGCGATCACCGCACTGAGGGCCGACGCAATAAAATAGTCTTTAACCCCAAGATCCAGCAGGCGCGGTATGGACGACACGGCGTCGCTTGTATGCATGGTAGACAGAACAAGGTGTCCGGTGATCGATGACCGGAAAGCCATTTCGGCGGTATGTTCATCCCTCATCTCCCCCAGCAGCATCACATCGGGGTCTTGCCGGAAAAAAGCCTTCATGGCCGCGGGGAAATTATATCCCGATTTTTCATTCACCTGCGTTTGCTTGATGAACGGAAACCTGTATTCCACAGGGTCTTCCACGGTGAGAACCCGGCGCTGAAGGGAATTTATTTTGCGCAGCCCGGCGTAAAGGGTAGTCGTTTTGCCGCACCCGGTAGGGCCGGTCACAAGAACGATCCCCTGCGTGCGTTCGAACTGGAGGATGATTCGTTTCAGCATCTCATCCCCAAACCCCAGCGCCTCAAGGTTAAACAAGGACAAATTTTTTGAAAGTATGCGCAGAACAAGGTTTTCGCCGAACACTGTAGGCAGGGTGGAGACCCGCATGTCGAAAAGCTCGTCAAAGAAAGTATAACTGAGCGCCCCATCCTGAGGCATGCGCTGTTCCGAGATGTCCAGATTCGACATAATCTTTATTCTGGATACAAGGGGGGCATGGATACTCCTCGGACAGGCATAATAATGGTGCATAATGCCGTCAATACGGTAAAAAATGTGGGTAACATGCTCTTCCGGCGAAATATGTATATCCGTCGCCCTTTCAATAAGAGCGTTGTTAATTATATTGTTGAGCAGCCCCGGAATATCAACTGAAGTGCCGGGAAGGTTCGCCTGCTCAATCTGCGCCCGAATATCCTCATTGATTGGGTTTTCCAGCAGATAGTAAAGAATTTCAGCGCGTTTCAGTATACTTTCACGATCCGAAACAGATATCCCCAGCTCCATGCCGGAGCGTCTTTTAAGGATATCTATCGCGTTGATATCGAAAGGATCCGCCATCGCGACATGGAAAACACCGCCCTGGATATTAAGCGGCAGGACTTCAAGCTGTTTGGCAATATTTCGGTTTAAGATCCCCAGCGATTCTTCGGAGGAAGGATATTCGGAAACATCCAGAAAAGGCATACCGGACTGTCCTGATATTGCGAGCGCTATTTCGCGGGGGGACACAAACGACTGTTCCACAAGGATCTCGCCCAGAAGCTTCTTCCGGATGGCCTGAATATCCACGGCAACGGCGACCTGTTCCTCCGTGACATAGCCGAAATCCAACAAAAGCTTCCCTAAAGGCACTTTTTCCATAAAAGCCCCACCCTGTTCCTGAGAACCGAACGTCAGATTATGTGAGTTCGATAAAAATGTAAAGCCTAATGATTATTTAACGAGAGGCACAAAGGCTTTGTCTTTGGGCGACCACCTCTCCAGATTGCCCCTCTGCATATCGAAATACCACCCGTGAATATTAAGCTCCCCCGTGGAAACACGCTCTTTCAGCCAGGGGAAAGTCAGCAGGTTACCCAGGGAGACTAGGATCGATTCCCGCTCGCAGGCGCGGTGGTAGGCCTCATCGTCGGCATGCTCCATCACATTCACCCTCAGGAGCGCCGGAGTGGCTATATCCAGCCATGTGCCTATAAACTCCGTGTCGTTGTCGTTTTCGTCCATCAGTGTATGTATGCCGGCGCAATTGGTATGCCCAAGTATTATTACATGCCCCACCTTCAGCCTGCATACGGCATATTCCAGCGCCGCACTGACGCCGTGGAAACTGCCGTCCTTGACATACGGCGGCACAAGGCTTGCCACGTTGCGTATAACAAAAAAGTCGCCGGGATCGCAGTCAAACAGAATGGCAGGGTCAACCCTTGAGTCGCTGCAGGCTATGATCAGGACTTTCGGTGACTGGCTTCCGAAAATCTCAGCGGCTTCCTTTTTGTCGTGAAACCAATTGTTTTTAAACCGCTGGAAACCGTTTATATATGTTTCGAGACCTTTTAGCATAAAAAATTTGCTCCTTACTTATTAAGTGCCCATCCCTGGGCAGGTGCCATCCCTGGCACGGTTGCGCCCCGTCCATGGGGCGCTTCCCGCGCCGCCCGTCCTTGGGCGGCACCATTCGGCGGGGAGGCCGCCGAGTAAACCACCCCCCAAAGCCCCCCAAGGGGGGCTTCAAGGATCCTGAGAAAAAATACCCTTTGAAGTCTGTCCCTCAGGCGTGGACTTCAAGGATCCTGAGAAAACCGAAACAAGCGCATTAACGCAACGCTCCTCTCCCCCTCAGGGGGAGAATTGGAGAGAGGGGCTTAACTACTAATAGTTTGTAAACCACACAAAATGATTATATTCAAAATTCACCCTTACACAATCAGAATTTTTTTACGGCTTAAAATCAGATTTTGCTTGCATTCGCACACAGATCAGGTATGTTTTGTGTTAACGGAGAAAATAAGCATGGATGCAAAAACCCGCTGCGCATGGTCGTTGAAAACGGACAAATATATTGATTACCACGACAAGGAATGGGGCGTTCCCGTGCGGGACGACAGGGGGCAGTTTGAGTTCCTCACGCTGGAGGCGGCGCAGGCCGGACTTTCATGGCTGACAATCTTGAATAAGCGGGAAGGCTACCGCCGCTGTTTTGCGGAGTTCGACCCAGTAAAAGTGGCCGGATTCACGGAGAAAGATGTGGAAAGGCTCCTGCTTGACCCATCCATCGTCCGCAACCGCAAAAAAATCGAATCGACAATCAGCAACGCCCGCTGCTTTCTGGAAGTGGCCGCCAAACACGGCTCTTTCAGCAACTTCATATGGGGCTTCACCGGCGGCGAAACCGTGCAGAACAAATGGCGCAGTCTGACGCAGATTCCGACGTCCACCCCTCTCTCCGACACGATTTCAAAGGAGCTGAAAAAGCTGGGCTTTAAATTCCTGGGCACCACGGTTGTTTACGCCCATATGCAGGCAACCGGGCTCGTGAACGACCACCTCGCGGACTGCTTTCGCCATTCGGAGCTGAAAAGCGTCCACTAAACAAGCGGCGCTTCCGCGCCGCTTCAGAGTGTCAAAAAAATACAGGCCTAACTTTTTTACTTGCACAGGCAGGATATTTATTAATAAATTCCGTCGGTGTCACGAAGGAAAACCACGCTTTTCCGCAGTGACATCCAAATAATTGGATGCGGATCTCATCCGCCGAAGTTAACTCCCGTCTAAAAAGTCCCTTTTTAGACGGTCTGAAGCGGCGCTTACGCGCCGCTTGTTGTTTTCAAAGTACAAACGTTAATACGCTTCTTATACCCCACGTCGGCCCGTTATCCGGGTGGGCAACGAAATATTTGGGCGCCACAGTCAGGCTTACCGGCATCTTCTTCACAACGAAAACCTGCGCCATAGTCAGCGTAAGCGGGATCGTCAGATCCTCCGTCTTCCAGTCGTAGAAAGATTCCGCATTCATCCCGACCGAAAAGCCTCTGCCCACCTGATAAGTTACAAGGGGCTGAACCATCGTCTGTGAAAAATACCCCTTATCTATCGGCCCGCCCCCGGCTACAGACCACAGGTGGTTTGCGAGTACGCCCACAGTCCACTTGCCCGGATCGTAAAGGAGGATTCCCGTCGGGCCGACGCTCAGCTTGTTTGTGCTGAGCCCTTCATAGAATGAGGGGATGTTGATTATGGGACCAAAGCCCATCGTCACTCCGCCCGCCGTTTTTGTTGTTATAAATATACTTTCCTGGAGATCGCTTATACCCGCCTGCGTCTCAATTCTCCCGCCGCCGGGTCTGGGAAGGTAGACCACATTTGTCTGGTCAACAATGGGGATGACCGTTCTGGACAAAAATGACCACTCATCATTGATAGCTCCGGCAAAAATCGGCTGGATTCTGAGTGTTTGTTTCATCCCGTTGTCATCATACCCGCCGTCAAAATCATACCTAAGCGGAAGATTCTTAATGTCGGAAACAGGGTTGGCAAGCTTTTTGGAGATAGCGCTCACATCGTGTTCCTGAGCCCAACACACTGCTGAAAACACCAAAAAAGTAAAAAATATCAACAGAATACTGCGCATAAAATACCTCCGGCCGTCTGTGCGGCGCCTCTACTATCACATTTATGCCGGAGTTAACATTATGCAAGCTCTATTTCGTAAAAGGTCAGGCTATATTTTGATGATCGTGTCCGCAAAAGCTGTGTGGCTTGCCCGGTTGGCGGTGTAAAGTATCCCTTTGCCCTCGTTGCGGGCTTTTATGATATTTTCAACAATGAAGGAGGCGGACTGCGCGTCCAAACCGGCGAAGGGTTCGTCAAACAGGCAGTACTGCTTGCTTTTCAATAAGGAGATAAGATACATGGTTCTTTTTTCCCCGTCGCTGATAGAAAAAGGCGATGACTGTTCCCTCCCGCGCCAGCCGAGCACGTCAAGCACAGCATCAGTATTCTCTTTGCCTGCCGTGTCCGCAATCTCCTGAAATATGGTCTCCTGGTATACCATCTGTTCGGGAAACTGCATGCAGAATCCCCGCAGCCGCCTTTCAATATGCCATCCAATCCCGCCTGTGGAGTCCTGCCTGCCTATTCCGGCCGCAGCGCGCGTAAAAAGTGTTTTACCGCTGCCGTTCATTCCGAAAAGACAGACAATCTCTCCCGCCCTGCTCTCCATTGAGATTTTCGAAAATTCCTTACCCTCTATGTGCGTTGAGAAATTCTCGACCGACAGCAGGGATGGGCCATACCCGCCCGCAGGACGTAGCTGCGTGCAGCCGGAAACTTCTGCTGCTTTGTCATCAATCCGAATCACCCCGTCCGCATATCTGTCAAAGTGTGAGTCATGTGTGGCTATCACCACGGGCTTACCGGCTGATTTTTCTGCGATATACTCAGCCATTATACCGCACTGCGTGTCGTCCAGCATGTCCAGCGGTTCGTCAAAAAGCACCACATCCCGCGAGGCAAGGAGCGCCATCATAACGGAGAGTTTTTTCAGCTCCCCGCCGGACAGCTCGTTGACATTGCGCTTCAGATAAGGCGTGAAAAGATCACGGGGTATGCCGGCGAAATCAAGCTCATCCCCCACAACTCCCGTAACAAAATTGAATTCCGGCTGGGAATGCACAAAATAACCTTTCGCTTCCTCCGCCCGGCCGGAGCCAATGCGCTTCATAAGCGAGACTTCGCCTGATGCAGTCCCGGCCACACCTCCCAGTGTTTTCAGGAGCACCGTTTTCCCTGAACCTATGCGCCCCTTGATGACAAGCATCTTTTCAAACCCGGCGGTTAAATCGGGAAGCCTGAAGATGTTTGCGCCGTCAAAGCGATATTCGGCGTTTTTCAAAGCAAGTTTATACTGTTTCATCGCAGTGAACCTAGCCTAAAAGAAACCCGCAGTCAACCCAAATGCATGGGATCAGGAAAGGCAAAGCGTTTGACAATACGGCGTTAATGAAGTAATATTGAATTTGGTCTGTAATTAATCAAGGTGTTCGATGAAACTCAATAAAAATATTCGCCGGCTGGATAAAATAATGAAAGCACGTGTGCTTGTTATAGGCGACATAATGCTTGACAGGTACATATTCGGAAGCGTGTCCCGAATCTCACCGGAAGCTCCCGTACCGATACTCAAAACCGAAAAAGAGCGGGAAACACTGGGCGGCGCGGCTAATGTCGCACATAATATCGCCATGCTGAAAGCCCACTGTTCGCTCATAGGCGTTGCCGGAGATTATCAGAACAAAACGACCCTCTCCGGAATGCTGAATAAACTTAAAGTGGACACAACACTGATAGACTCGGGGCAGCACACCACCACAAAAACAAGGGTGATCGGTGAACGGCAGCAGATCGTACGGATTGACTATGAAGATATACTCAATCCGTCCCCAGAAATATATCAGATTCTCACAAAAAGTATCGACAAAAAAATAACAGCCACGGATGCCGTTATCATATCTGATTACGGAAAAGGGCTTATTTTCAAAGATTTATGCAGAGATATAATCGAAAAATCCAATAAAATTGGCAAAATTACCATAGTAGACCCCAAAGGGGCGGACTGGAGCAAATATTCAGGCGCAACTATCATCACTCCCAATGTTAAAGAGCTGGGAGAAGCCTCCGGGCAAAGCCTGCCCAATACCGACAAAGATATAACCGACGCGGGAAAAAAGATCAGGGAAAAGTACGGCCTGAAATACCTCGTGGTGACACGTTCTGAAAAAGGAATTTCTATAATTGCGGAAAAACTTGTCACACACCTGCCCACGCAGGCGCAGGAGGTTTATGACGTGTCCGGTGCCGGGGACACGGTGGTAGCCACACTTGCGTGCGCACTGGGCAGCGGGTTCTCCATAGAAGAGGCGGTGGCCATTGCCAATACCGCAGCGGGAGTGGTTGTCAGCAAAATAGGTACAGTGCCCGTAACTTACTCTGAACTGTTACGTGCCTGCAGCGGCAATGAAAACGGAGCCGCAATACCACTGAATCAATTGCTGGGGTGGCTAAACGAGTTCCGTGCGGAAGGTCAGAAGATTGTTTTCACAAACGGCTGTTTTGATATCCTGCACCGGGGGCACGTGGATTACCTGCGCAAGGCGCGTAAACTGGGGGATCTGCTTGTCGTCGGGCTGAACAGCGACGAAAGCACCCGAAGGCTAAAAGGCCCTTCCAGGCCGATAAACAAACAAGAAGACCGCGCCTTCATGCTTGCTGCCCTGGATTGCGTGGACTATGTCGTTATCTTCGACGAAGATACACCTTATGAGCTCCTTTCACAGATCAAGCCTGATTTGCTGGTAAAAGGCGGCGATTATAAACCGGATCAGGTCGCCGGGCGGGAGTTCGCGGGCGAGGTGGCGATTATAGATTTCGTAAACGGCTACTCCACCACGTCCATCGTGGAGAGAATGAAGACGAAATAGAGTTTTAAATAGAATTTGCCGATATTTTCCGCTGACGCAGAAAAAGCCTCTCTCTCCAACTCTCCCCCTGAGGGGGAGAGGAGCGTTGCATTAACACGCTTGTTTCGGTTTTTTCTCAGGATCCTTGAAGCACCCCTTGGGGGGCTTTGGGGGGCGGCTTTCCGGCGCGCCTAATCGCGCCGTCTCGAGCAGCCCCACGGACGGGGCTGCGCGCCACAGGACGTGGCGCAATACAGGCCAGGGATGGCCGGTGCGCATGGATGCGCACTAAAATGATGTGCGCTCACGGATGAGCGCGTAAATAGGTTGCGTGCACGGATGCACGCTCCACAGAAGGAGAAATTATTATGATCATTGTCACAGGCGGAGCCGGATTTATAGGCAGCAACCTTGTCAGAGGGCTTAACAATCAGGGGTTGAACAATATTTTGATAGTCGACGACCTGACGGACGGCTCAAAACACAAGAACCTGAACAGAATCAGTTTTCTTGATTATGTCGATTACAAGGATTTCCTTCCCAATATAGAAAAATACGGCATCAAAATGATCTTCCACCAGGGTGCCTGCTCCGACACCACAGAGCGGGACGGCCACTATATGATGAAGATCAACTACGAGTATTCCAAAGAGCTGCTGCGTTTCTGCATATTTAAGAGAGTGCGCATGCTCTACGCCTCCAGCGCCTCCGTTTACGGCGACGGCAAGAAAGGATTCAGGGAAGTGCCGGAGTGCGAATATCCGCTCAATATGTACGCTTTCTCAAAATATCAGTTCGACAGGTACGTAAAGGCAAACATACACCATCTGACCGCCCAGCTTGTGGGGTTGAGATACTTCAACGTCTACGGCCCCCAGGAAAATCACAAGGGGAAAATGGCGTCAGTCGCCTTCCACGCCTTCAACCAGGCTAAAAACGGCCAGAACATACGGCTCTTTGAAGGGAGTGAAAATTTCAAGCGTGATTTCATCCATGTGGACGACGTTGTAAAAGTGAATCTATTTTTCTTCAATAACCCCGGCCTGACTGGAATATACAACTGCGGCACCGGAAAAGCCGAAAGCTTTATGACCATCGCAAAAACTATCCAAACACTCGCCGTGCAGGCGCGGATAGAGACCATACCTTTTCCGGACGAGCTGGCGGGAAAATATCAGACCTACACCCAGGCGGATCTCACAAAGCTGCGCCAGGACGGCTACACCGAATCGTTTATGGATGTGGCGGCCGGCGTGAAAAAATACTTTAAAGTGCTTAACGAAAGCGGCGGGTACTTAATGTAATGGCTAACTACAGAAGATTCTGGCGCATCATCTACTCCCTTATCCTCGTCGCGGCGGACATACTTGCGTACTACATAGCGCTCGCCGTCGCCTACGAACTGCGGGTTTTTTCGGAAATATTCGCCCCGGTGGTGGATTTACAGTTCTCGTTGCCCTATTTTGCCTCCCTGTGGTGGATACTGGCGCTGGTTATTTTCTTTCAGCTTATAAACGGCCTTTATTACCGGAGGGATCCGTTGTGGATCGAGTCTGGGCATATACTCCGGTCGCTCATGCTTTCGTTCGCCGTCACCCTGGCGGTGGTATCGCTAGGGCAGATGAGCGGCGAGGTATCGCGCCTGTTTCTCTGCCTCCTATGGCTTTTGATGCCGTTCATATTCGTTGTAGTGCGGTTTTTCGTAAAACGCGCCCTTTTTAAGTCGCCCCTGTTCCAGGAAAAAGCCCTTGTTGTGGGCGCGGGTGACAGGTTGGAAGATGTGGCACGTTCCTTTGAATCGGAAAAGTTCATGGGGATAAAGGTCGCAGCGGTCTACCGCATCGAAAAGACCACCACAAAAGCCGATATAGATAAACTGATATCACAAAAAGGTATAAACGCGGCAATCATGGTGCCTCCGGCTGCGGATGTGCAGGATGTCACCCCCCTGTTCAGCTACATTCACACTAAGGTACGCAGGATGCTCTACATTCCTGAATCAGGAGCAATGGATCTGACAAACGCCGAAACCGGCCAGCTTTTACGCAGCCAGCTCGGGTATCTGTCAGTGAATAACGCCCTCCAGTCGTCGCTGAACCGCTTTGTAAAGCGCAGCTTCGATATCGTATTGGCCGTAGCCCTAATCCCCATCCTGATCCCGGTAATATCGGCACTTATAATAGCGGTAAAGCTTACATCCCCCGGCCCCGGCCTATTCTCACATGAGCGAATAGGAAGGGACGGCAATACTTTCAAAGTATACAAGCTCCGCACCATGTATAAAGACGCAAAAGAGCGGCTGGCCGATATGATAGCCGGCGACCCGGTGGTAAAAGCCGAATGGGAAGCCAATTACAAACTGAAAAACGACCCCCGCATAACGCCGTTGGGAAATTTTCTACGTAAAAGCTCATTAGATGAACTGCCGCAGTTTTTCAACGTGCTGAAAGGCGATATGAGCTTCGTGGGGCCGCGTCCCGTGCTGCGGGAAGAGCTGGACAAATACTACCGGGAAAAACAGGTTTACTATAATATGGCCATGCCGGGGATTACAGGCCTGTGGCAGGTCAGCGGCCGGAGCGACACCACATACGCCGACCGGGTCGAGATGGACTGCTGGTACGTCTTCAACTGGTCGCTGTGGCTGGACGTAGTTATACTTTTTTCCACCCCTTTCGCGGTGATACTCCGAAAAGGGGCTTATTGAGAGATTAATGCGCAGTTATTTCATACAGACTTTCGGCTGCCAGATGAACGAGTACGACTCGGAACGGATAGCCGCCACCCTTGAATCCCGCGGGATGCTCCCCGCGGCCTCGCCGGCGGACGCCGAGCTTGTAATCCTCAACACCTGCTCCGTCCGGGAAAAACCCCAGCATAAAGTGGAAAGCTACGTGGGCAAGCTTCACCAGAACCAACGGCGCGCCGGGCTTCCCCTTAAAATAGGGATAATGGGATGCGTCGCCCAACAGGAGGGAGATAAATTCCTCAAGCGTTTCCCCTATGTGAACTTTGTGCTGGGCACTGACAATCTCGGAGCGCTGCCCAGCGTGCTGGACGATATAGCCGCCGGCAGGCGCATTTCAGAAATCTCCGTAAATAAGGAAGGAGTGTTCCACATAGCGCCCTTTGAACGCCGGAACGCTATCACCGCCTCCGTCACCATCATGAAAGGCTGCGACAACTTCTGCAGTTACTGCATTGTGCCCTATGTGCGCGGCAGGGAGATGAGTCGGACGCCGTCCGAGATTATCGGGGAAGTTAAACGCGCCGTGGACGCCGGTGTCAGAGAAATCACCCTTCTGGGTCAAAACGTAAACTCCTACGGCAAAGGCCTTTCGGAGAAGACGGACTTTGCCGGGCTTTTAAGGTCCGTGGCGGAGATTGACGGCGTCCTCAGGCTACGCTTCGTCACCTCGCATCCCAAGGATTTTTCTGTCGGCATCGTTGAGACTATGGCAAACCATACCAACATATGTCCGTACATACATCTGCCGCTACAGTCAGGCTCCGATACTATCCTGAAAAAAATGAACAGGGGCTACACCTGGGCCGAATACCGCGATAACGTACTGCGCGCGAAAGAGATTGTGCCGGGACTGCTTTTTTCCTCCGACTTTATCCTCGGCTTTTCCGGGGAGACGGAAGACGACTTTGAGCGCACTTTTAACGCCGTGCGGGAAATGAAGTACGAAGTGATATTCGCATTCAATTACTCCCCCCGGCCTGGCACAAAGGCGGAGGCCTTCGACGACAACATTCCGCCGGACGTAAAAACCGCCCGTCTCCAGAGGCTGATCGACGAGCAGGAGCGCATCATCGCGGACAGATATACTGCACTTCTGGGGCATAAGCTGAAAGTTCTGACGGAGGGCGTGAGTAAACGCGGCGGAGAGGTGTACACCGGCCGCACCGAGCACAACAGGGTGATGAACTTTACCTCGGACAGCCCGGTGACCATAGGCGCCGTCGCAGAAGTCACCCTCACCGAAGTCAAACGCAACAGTCTGTTCGGAAAAATTTTAAGATGAATTCACAGAAATTAGCCATAACCGGCGTACTCACGGCGCTCATAGCAGTCAGCGCCTTTATGCGCATACCGCTCCCCTTTATACCTTTTACCATGCAGATGTTCGTGGTACTGCTGGCACCCATGCTGGTGGGCCTCAGATACAGCTTCGCCGCGATCGCCCTCTACACCGCGCTGGGCCTCGCGGGGCTGCCGATATTTGCGAATGGTGGCGGCCCGGCCTACGTGCTGCAGCCTTCTTTCGGTTTCCTCATCGGCTTTCTGCTTTCCACTATACCTAACGGCTTGCTGAGCCGGGGGCGGAGCGGCTACCTGCGATTATTCCTGGCCGGCCTTGCCGCGCTGGCGGTTATAGAAGTAATCGGCGGCCTGGGGTTCTGGCTGAGCCTGAATCTGGTGCAGGGAAAGGAGGTTTCGCTTTATAAGGCGGCAACACTGGCGGTGATCCCATTTATAATTCCCGATACGATAAAGCTGGCCGCAGCCGCACTGATCGCCCGCAGGGTAAAACCGATGCTGAATGAAATAATGAAGTAAATAGATTATGTCAGCCCGCCGTTCGGGTTCCAGTCGTGTATGCTGTTGAATGGGGCGCGATGCAGCTTCCTGAGACCACCGTTTTTGCACAGCATCCCGCCTTTTGAATTTGATAACGAACCTGTTTTCCGTATCCCCCTTAAGTTTGTTTTTATATCATTTCAAAAAAAAATTCCGGCTGGAGCCGGAATTATATAAAGTATCAGTGTTATTTTAGTTATCATGTATTGCTTAACTTTTCATTTATAGCCGCAGCCGCCGCTTTGCCCGCGCCCATCGCCAGTATAACTGTCGCCGCGCCGGTAACCGCATCTCCCCCTGCGTAAACATAAGGCCTTGTGGTCTCCATGGTGGCATCGTTGACTATAATTCCGCCCCATGGCTGGGTTTTTACCCCTTTGGTGGTAAGCCTTATAAGCGGGTTAGGGCTCTGCCCTATCGCCACAATCACGGTATTGACGGGAATAATATCTTCACTGCCTTCGATCGGCACCGGGCGCCTGCGGCCGGATTTGTCAGGCTCGCCCAGCTCCATCCGCCGGCATTTCAGGCCTGTCACCTGGTGATTTTCCCCCAGAACTTCCACAGGGGCGGTAAGAAGGATCATCTTGACCCCCTCTTCCTCGGCGTTTTCAATCTCTTCGTAGCGGGCGGGCATCTCTTCCCTGCCCCGGCGGTATACTATGGACACCTCTTCCGCTCCGAGGCGCACCGCGGTGCGCGCTGCGTCCATTGCCACGTTCCCGGCGCCGATTACGGCGACTTTCCCGCCGCGCTTGATTGGCGTGGGCGAGTTCGGATCATAGGCTTTCATAAGATTCGACCGGGTGAGATACTCG
>JAVBTI010000048.1:0-12962 GCA_031556255.1 Deferribacterales bacterium
CGGTATACTCATGGGTTGCCCCACTTTCCCCCTGACTTGCATGTGTTAAGCACGCCGCCAGCGTTCGTTCTGAGCCAGGATCAAACTCTCCATACAAAATATTCATAGACCCTACAAGCTCTGCTGACTATTTACTATCACAATTCTTGCTTATTCACTTTTCAATCAACCGTGCCTGTCGCGCATCTCACCTTTCGGCCAGAGCCGTTCCGGTTTATTCCATCTCCGCGGCAGGAAGGGTGTTATACATAATCCCCGTTCCGAAGTCAACTACTTTTTTTAATTATTTTTTTTAACCGTTCAAAGGCCATAAAATAGGGATTTTTTATTCATAGACAACATATATCACAAATGTTATTTATTAACCATGAATAAAATATTACAACTGATTACCTCAAGAATCAACGGCGAACTGGTATGCATTATAAAGCACATTAAACAGGGCGTCCGTGAGTTTGACAGCTATAAAGGGCAACTGGACGAGGACCTGTTTAATATACTGAAAAATAACCTCGGCGCCCAACTTTCATACTACCACCGGGTATATTTTTTAAGTAAATTTGTCCGTAAATACCGCATTGGAAACCTGCCGGAGGACGACCTCTGCGCTGCGCTGAAAGAGGTCTATTTCGATAACGCTTCCGGCTGCCTGAACTTCGGCGGTGTAAAGTTTTTTGTGCCGGAAACAGCCGCGGAAAAGGAGATGTATTTTGCCGAGTTCGGAGATATGATGCTGCCCTATCTCACTGACAATCCAAATGTATTGGATTACTTTTATATCGACGGCCCCTATGAACTTGGCAGTGTGCGGTTAGATTCCGGAGATGTGGTCATTGATTGCGGGGCAAACATGGGTTCTTTCGCCGCATTCACGGCGACGCGGGACTGCAAGGTTTATGCTTTCGAACCAATGCCCGTCATTATAGACAAATACCTCTCCGTAACATCAAGGCTTAATAATGACAGCTTTATGATTTGCCCCTACGCCCTTTCGGATAAAACCGGGACGGCCCGTTTCTCACAAAATATGGACAACCTGGCCGCGTCCGCCATGTCCGACGAAGGGGAAGTGATTGTAAAAACGATCACGCTGGACGACTATGTCAATGAAAACAACCTCGCTTCGGTTGATTTCATAAAGGCCGACATAGAAGGGGCTGAAAGACTCCTGCTGAAAGGCGCAAAAAACACGATAAAGACATTTAAACCCAAGCTGTCCATATGTAAATATCACTTCCCCGACGATCCTGAAGTGCTGAAAGCATTGATACTTGACGCCTGTCCTGATTATAAAATAGAAGAAAAGTATAAGAAAATATATGCGTACGTACCGTAACCGCCCGGTTAAAAGCGGTTACGGCAGTAATTAATCAGGCTTTTCCGGCGCTGCCCATAACGTTTTCGTTTTTGGACTTATACATTTTTACAAGTTCGCTGCGGGCGGGCCCCAGATATTTACGCGGGTCGAACTCTTTCGGCTGCTCGGCAAACACCTTGCGGACTATTGCCGTAAACACCAGTCTGCCGTCTGAATCTACGTTTATCTTGCATACGGCGCTCTTTGCAGCCCTGCGCAGTTGTTCTTCAGGGATTCCCACCGCATTTTCAAGGTTGCCGCCATATTTATTAATAATGTCAACATATTCCGTCAGTACGGAGGATGCTCCGTGCAGCACTATAGGGTATCCCGGCAGGCGGCGCTCTACTTCCTCAAGAATATCGAACCTCAGCGGCGGAACTTCCTGCCCGGGCTTCACCTTAAATTTATACGCACCGTGGCTTGTGCCTATGGAGATAGCCAGAGAGTCGCAACCGGTGGCTTTCACAAACTCCTCCACCTGGTTCGGATCTGTGTAGTGTGATTTCTCCGCGGAAACATCATCCTCAATCCCGGCCAAAACGCCCAGTTCGCCCTCCACCGTCACGTCGCGCTCACGGGCAAAGTCCACAACTTTCTTCGTAAGCGCAATGTTCTCTTCAAACGGCAGGTGGGAACCGTCTATCATTATGGAAGAAAAGCCGGAATTGATACAGTCCACGCAAAGCTCGTAGGTATCGCCGTGGTCGAGGTGCAAAGCGATAGGGATATTGGACTTCAAATCTTTGGAGTACTGGACAGCCCCCAGAGCCATATAGCGGAGCATAGTGGAGTTTGCATAACTCCGCGCCCCTTTGGATATCTGAAGTATCACAGGCGAATTTGTCTCAGCGCATCCCTGGATAATAGCCTGAAGCTGTTCGAGGTTGTTGAAATTATAGGCAGGCACCGCATAGCCGCCTTTCATCGCTTTAGCAAACATCTCTCTGGTGTTAACCAAACCCAACTCTTTGTAAGATACTGCCATGCTAACCTCCTATTGGTTAATATTATTTATCCGAAAAATGAGATACTCATCATTATTTCGTCCTTCTTAAGCCGCACTCCGTCATGATTATCGGAAGCGCAATTAGGTATTGTAAGACCATAAAACTTCAGCCTGTACCCCTCCGCAACCCTTTTCATCCAGCCCTGAGCGTTATCGCCGTGATCCCTCTGCGCCGAGCCCTGGGTAAACAGAAACAGCAGCTTCGCACTTTCTTTAAAACGGCTGATTTTTTGCCTGTCCTTCATGCAGAACCATCTGTCTATAAACTGTTTGGCCTCGCCGTTTACAAACCCCATGTAATTCGGCGCGATCAACACCACCCGGTCGACTTTCGCCAGCCCGGCAAGCCACGGCTTAAGATCGTCTTCCTGCACGCAAAAACTGTCCTGTTCCTTACACTTTCTGCATGCGGAGCATCCTCTATACTGCAAGTCCCACAATTTAAGTTTCTGGACATTCTCATCAGCATACTTTTCAGCAATCAGGCCGGCGAGATACGCGCAATTGCCGTCATCTCTGGGGCCGCATTCAACAAGAAGCGTACTTTTCATATTATTTTCCACGGGCAGTTTAGACGATCTTTCAGTAGCTTTCAAGCATGATTATTTTAAAAAAACCTATACCATTTTTTATTTATATGATACGGTATAATTAAAAATAATATGTCAAAAAATAAGCGGCACAAAATATTAATAATAAAAATTGGCGCGCTTGGGGATATGATCACCGCAAGCACAATGATAGGCGCTCTGCGCGCAAAACACCCTGACGCCCACATAACATGGCTTTGCGGCAGAGACCTCGCACCCTTTGTGGAACTGCTGGACGGCGTGGATGAAATACTCACGGCCAACCGCCATCTGCTCTCAGGAAATGTTATACATAAATTCATGTTCGTCTTGTATGTATGGCGCCTGCTTTTCCTGAAAGAATTCGACCTCTGCCTCATAGGGCAGCACGGGGCAAACTATAAACTTCTGCCGCTCTTTGCCAGATGCGGCGAGGTTCGCGCGTTCGGAGGAAGGAACGGCCCCCTCACGGGGCGGTACAGGGGCGATGAATACGCCCGCCTTGCCGAAGGCAGCGATAATTACGCCACCAGGCACGCGCCTTTAGCAAAAATATCCCTGCCGGTTGTAAAAAATAACATGGTAATGATGTTGCCGGCCGGCGCATATAACGAACCTCCGTTTGACGGACTGCGGCGCTGGCCGGCAGAACGTTATGCGGAACTGGCCAGGCGGCTTCTGGACATGGGGTTTAATGTCGGCCTCATCGGAGAACCCCGGGACAAGTGGGCCGAAAAACACTTTGAAGGACTGCCGGTAACTTCTTATATCGGAGAGACAACCATCCCCGGCCTGCTCTCGCTATTGGCCGGTTCGCGGGCCCTTATCGCACATGACAGCGGCCCCATGCATATGGCTGTCATAATGGGTGTGCCAATTGTGGGGATATTCGGACCTACATTGCATAAAGACTGTATTGTTGAGTCGGACAAGGCAATAGCGCTTTCCGCCTCTAAGGCCTGCTCCCCCTGTTATGACGGCAAAAACTACGCACAATGCAAATCCAATATATGCCTCAAAGACATATCCGTTGAACAGGTTCTCGCCACTCTGGATAAACTCGGTATAAAGCCGCATTAATATGTCTCCAAACTCAAAATCCACCGAAAGTAAAATCAAAGAACAGACCATAGCGGGGCGCCTGTCCATTTTGCTTAAAGATTCCGTGATATACGGCGCGCTTCTGGCTGTATCAAAGTTCGCCATCCTTTTGATACTGCCGATTACCACACGGTATCTATCCACAAAGGAGTATGGGGCGCTGGATACCATAATGCTCACAGGCACGCTGCTCACTATCATTATGATTGTGTGCCAGGATGAGGCGCTCGGTCGGTTCTATTACGACAGGACGGACGAAAGCTACCGCAAATCACTTCTGACCACAGGACTATTGATAATAATATGCGGCTGCCTGACTTGCGCGGCTGCTGTCTATCTCTTCTCTTCTGAAATCGTCACGGCGCTCTTCGGAAATACAGAGTATTTGTATGAATTCAGGCTGATGCTGATATATGCCCCCGTGACGGCACTTATAAGCTTTTTTCGCTCCGTAATGCGCTGGACTTTCCACAAAAAAGCCTTTTTTATACTGAGCGCGGGGCCAACAGTTTTGATATTGGTATTGACATATATATTCGTGATAATTCTGAAATGGGGCGTGGCGGGCGCCATATATGCCCAGATTCTTTCCAACAGCCTCTTCATAATAGCGGCAATATTTCTGTCCCGCTCTCTTTTTACAGCCAAAATCAACAAAAGCATGCTCCCGTCGCTGGTCAAATACGGCTTCCCCCTAATGATAATGGTGGCCTGCGCCAATCTTATACCCGTGATAGACAAAGGGATGTACGTACACTTTTTCGGCGGCGACACACTGGGGATATATTCGTTCGCATCAAGATATGCGATGTTTATGAGCCTGCCGCTGACTGCTTTTATCATAGCGTGGGGGCCGGTGCTTTTCACAACCTACAAAGAAGAAAATGCTAACCAGACGATACAGAATGTGATACTGGTATACGCCGCGCTTTTTTCCATAGCGATTTATACACAAATCGCACTGGCGGAACCGATCACAACGCTGATAGCGTCTAAAAAATACATTTCAAGCGTTCATTATGTGGCGCCGATATCTATGAGCATGATACTGGAATCGTTTTCCAGCGTGACGGCGGCGGGCACGGATATATCCAAAAAAACATATTTCCATACTATAGCGACAATTGCCGGTGTTGCGCTCATGTTTATAACAATCTGCCCGTTTATAAGACTTCTGGGGCCCGTGGGGGTGGCATACTGCACATTGACAGGCAGGCTGTTCACACATCTTCTGAGAACCGCCGCAAGCTATCGCGCCCACTCTTTCAGGTACAAACTGGCGCGCTCTTATATAGCACTGCTTCTGGCGTTTGCCCTGTCATTGCTGTGCCAGCATCTCCCGGCGCAAAACCCCTCGGTGGCCGTACCGCTCAGGACCGCACTGTTCGTTCCGTTGCTGGGCTATATCTGGGCGGCTCTTTTACCGGGAGAATTGAAAAAAACATTATTCAAAAAAGCAAAAAGTTATTTTCCTTTTTGAATACTTGCAAACACACATTAATTTGCACAATGTTGATATCCATATGAAGGACCCTTTTAATAAATCAAGTGAAATATGTAAATGTTCTATATTTTATTGTTAACAACTTTTTTACATTGTTTATTCCGATTATAGATGGTAAAATGTGTTTATGAATTTAGTTTTGTTCTACCATGCGATAAATCAGGTCAGCGGTGCCGCCAAGGTGTATACGCAGATGGCGTCGCATTGGGCGGAACAGGGGCATTCCGTGACCTTTGTCAGTCATTATGGACTGCCGGAAGCACTTTACCCCATATCTCCTAAAGTAAAAATAAAAACGGCGGGCATAATAAAAAAATATGTGCCTAACAAATTCATCAGAAATATACTATCGCCAACCATAATACCTGCACTCTATGCAGTTATTAAACAAGAACGGCCCGATCTGCTTATCATTAACAACGCTCCCTACTACGGCCTTTTATATGCCACAATACTGTCTAAATTCACAAAAACTCCTTTTATCATATGGAAACACGCCGGGCATTATATGACTTCATCTCCCATGTATAAAGCCGCAAGACGCCTATGCTTCCCGCAGGCGGACGCCATAGTTCTTCTCACCGACGGGGATGAAAAGCATGCTTTAAAACTCAATCCCAACTGTTTCAATATCAGAAACCCCGCGGAACACAGAGATGATGAAGATGCGAACGAACTAAACGTATATATAGGAGACAGCAATACTGCCCTCTTCGTCGGCCGCCTGGCAGAGCAGAAATCGCTGGATCACCTTTTGAACGCCTGGAAAAAAGCCATATCCCGTATCCCACACTGGAAGCTTCTGATCGTGGGGGACGGGGAGAAAAGAAAAGCGCTTGAATCGCTTACAAAACAGTTGAGTATTTCAAGTTCGGTGTCATTTGCGGGAGCGGTGGATGATGTACGTTCATATTACAGAAAAGCTTCGTTTTTCGTAATGTCATCCATGCATGAAGGGCTTCCGGTGGCGCTAATCGAGGCGGCGGCAAACGGCCTGCCGCTCATATCCTATAACTGCCCATACGGCCCCGCCGTGGTGATTGAACATGACAAAAACGGCCTCCTTGTAGAAAACGGCAATATAGAAGAACTGTCTAAAGCCATTGTTAACATGGCAGTATCGGATGAAAAACGAAAAGCTTTTTCCTGCGCATCAATGCTCAAAAGCAATGAATTTTCCATTGAAAACATCTCAAAACAATGGAGCAGTGTATTCGATTTTGTGTTGAGCAGAAAAAAATCCGCCTCAGCTTAATCACTCGATCAGATATCTTTTATTATCCACTTTAATATCCGGCACGGCGGCGTTCGTTTCAAAAAAATCATATCCCTGCTTCAACATTTCCCAGAAACCGATCCATTTATGGCCAGCATACTCTTTCATGGCCGCTTCCGTCATCCTGAACGGGAATATGTGCACGTCCACTGCGTTCTGGCCGTTACTCAGCGCAAGTTCCACATAGCTGTAAATTTCAGTTATATAGGGATCGGTCATAGCGTAACAGCCCACTGAAACGCAGCCACCGTGCACCATAAGCCAGCTCCCGGTATAGCCGTTAGCCAGGTCAAAGGCATTGGGAAAACCCAGGTTGAACGAGAGAAGGAATCTGCTGCCCGGGTTGAGTGAATTTTTGTAAACTTTATAAAACCCCTCCGGAGCCTGCTTGTCCCCCTCTTTTGTTTTAGGGCCCAGCCTGCCGGAAAAGGCGCATATGGGGTAAGTTTTATGAAGTCTGTAGGTGTCGTTATCCTCCAGCCACAGCTCCAGCACTTTTTCGGCCTTGAATATCCGTATGAATACCGGCTCGCCCGGTTCAATTCCGGTCATGGCGGGGATTTCAGGCATGGTGGGCTTGGGTTTCAGCATAAGATAGAGACCGCCTGCAATAAGTAATATGCCGACAACGGCTAACGCTTTTTTCATAAGTCTCTGACAAACAAAACAACTAATAGCAGCATCACCCAAGCGTTATGCCCGAACCATACCAAGTTTACTGCGATATGACACTTTTTTACGAGTAACACCATCAAAATTACAAAAATAACTATAGCATACAATAAAAATAACAACTCAGTCGTAGTTGTTGTGGAGACTATATGTATTAGGGCGTAGAGAACTGCCGTAAAAAACACCAACGCGATAACCAACAAGAGTGTATTAAATAAGTAATACCTTAATCCCTTATTGTCCGAATACGGCGATATTGCAATAAAGTAACTTATAAATATGGAAAACGGCAGAAGAATAAAAAGCAAAGAACTAATAATATCAGGGACATATATAAGTTTACTCTTATAGAGGTATTCCATTGTGAATATACCTAGCCAGCCGAGCCAATTAAAAAAGTTGTTTTTAACAAAAATCTTTATCAAATGCCCGCCCAATACTATCCCCTAACCACCTTCACCAGCATGGCAAGCGCACTCTTAACCGCCCGCTCCCTCACGGCGTCCCGGCCGCCGCTGAACAAAAACCGCCGGCACTCAATTGTTTCCCCGCACGATACCGCTATATAGACGGTACCCACGGGTTTTTCAGCAGTGCCGCCGGAAGGGCCGGCGATGCCGGTCACCGATATGGCGCAATCCGTAAGGAGCAGTTTTTTTATTCCGCCAGCCATTGCACGGGCACACTCTTCGCTGACCGCACCGTATTTACGTAGTATCTCCTCAGGAACGCCCAACTGTCCTGATTTAACCTTATTGTCGTATGAAATAACGCCGCCCACAAATACATCCGACGCCCCCGCCACTGAGGTCACCGCAGCCCCCAGGAGACCGCCGGTACAGCTTTCCGCCACGGAAAGCGTGAATCCACCCTCTTTCAGCAGTTTCACCGCCGCCACGGCGGGGCCTTCATCGTTCCGTCCCAGATAGCAATATGCCAGCTCTTCCTTTATCTTTTCCGCAAATTGCCCGCCGCCGTGGGCTCCGTCGTCGCGGATTTTGACCACCACTTCGCCCATACTGACGTTGATGATGCAGGTCACTCCGTCAGGGATACCCAGCCTGCGAATAACCACATCCACATCGGACTCCGCCACATTACCAAACCGCAAATCTATCCTGAACGGCGCTTTCAGCGTGAATCTGTCCCTAAGATACGGAAGTACACCGCCCGTAAACATGGCATGCATCTCATATGGAACGCCGGGCATGGATATCACAATCGAACCGTGCGCCTCCACACCGAAGCCATACGCCGTGCCGTGTTCATTATGGAACAATACTGAGCCTTCCGGCAGGAGCGCCTGCCGCAGATGATTGTCGTTGACAGCTACGTTCAGCCGTGTAAGCCTTTTGGTGATATGCTCTTTGACCGTTTCAAACATGACGGCCCGCACGCCGCAGGCATGAGCGACAGCTTCCGCGGTGAGATCGTCGAAGGTGGGTCCAAGGCCGCCGGTGGTCAGCACGAGCGGATATTGGCGCATGGCAGCCTCAATAGAGGCGGCAATGGCGTCTTTTGCATCCGGCAGCAAGGCTATAAGCTGAGGTGACATGCCCTCGGCGGTAAGTTTTTTTGAAATAAAAGCCGAATTGGTGTCGGCGACACTCCCTTCCAAAAGTTCAGCGCCTATCCCGAAAATAACGCAGGGGATCATATGCGCCGCTCTTTTTCAAGCTGTTTCATACGTTTTATTTCTGCGGGCAGGTCTATACGTCCTTCATAATACGCCTTGCCTATTATACAGCCCATGATGCGCGGGTGGCCAGCTTCACACAGGAGCCGCAGATCGTCCGCCGAAGCCACCCCACCGGAGGCTATCACAGGAAAAGGTGATTTTGATGCGACACTCAATGTTTCCTCTATGTTCAGCCCGGTCAGGGTGCCGTCTTTGCTGATATCAGTGTAAATCACACTCTCCGCTTCATAATCGTAATACTCCATGAGCAGGTCTGATGCCTTTATGCCGGAATCTTCATACCATCCGCTGACCGCGACATTGCCGTTTTTGGCATCCACCCCCAGCACTATACGGCGCGGATACTTCATCAGCGCCTGCCTGGTAAACTCTTTATCCTTAACAACAGATGTTCCCAGGATAGCGAAAGAGACACCTATGGAAAAATACCCGTCAACACGTGCGATATCCCTTATCCCGCCGCCCACTTCCAGCTGAACGCCCCCGAGAGCCGCGATCTTTTCAATTATATCACGATTTGCCGCCGCGCCACTCCTGGCCCCATCCAAATCCACTATATGCAGGCGGGTGATCCCCATATCTATAAAGGATTTTGCTGTATCCAGCGGATTGTCCGCATACACTTTGTAATCAGCCATATCGCCTTTGTAAAGACGCACTACCTTGCCGCCGAGCAGGTCTATTGCAGGAATCAACAACATGCCTTACTCCATCATCCCTTTTGTGGAGGGAAGCGAGCCGGATTCTATCCTGACCGCTTGTTTCAATATCCGCCCTGCCGCCTTGAAGGCCGCCTCGGCTATGTGGTGGTCGTTTTTACCGTATCGCAGATTGATATGCAATGTCATCTTGGCATTCATGGCAAAAGCGCGGAAAAATTCCTCCACCAGTTCCAGATCAAAGGTGCCAACCTTTGAGGAGCGGAAAGGCAGGTCTATGTGCAGGAAACTCCTGCCGCCGAAATCCACCGCGGCATCTACAAGTGTTTCATCCATGGGCAACAGTATATGGCCGTAGCGCGAGATCCCTGTCTTGTCGCCGCAGGCGTCATGAAAAGCCCGCCCGAGAGTTATTCCGATGTCCTCAGTGCTGTGGTGGTCATCAATATGGGTATCACCCTGCGCCGCCAGAGTCAGGCCAAAGCCCCCGTGATGGGCAAAAAGGGTCAGCATATGGTCAAGGAAGCCGATCCCCGTGGATACTTTTATATCGCCGCCGTCCAGATTCAGAACAAGGTCGACGTCCGTTTCGGTTGTACTGCGGGAAACAGCGGCTTCGCGCAGCCTGGTTTTGCTTTCTTTCATATGTACCCTCCGGCAAGTTAGCTATGCTACACCAAAGGGCAGCAAAAATAAAGGGGTATAACCACCCTATCTGCACGCTTGCCATAACCGCGGTGTTGATGTAAACTTGCATTAATTACAGGTGGATGTGAATTATGCCGGATAACAATTTAGAACTGACCCCGCTGGAACGCCTTGCCAAGACAGAAATTCCGGTTATCGCCCCGGTTGCGGACAAAGGCCTGCCCTTTAACGTGCGGGGAAAAGAACTTTATTTCGAGCTGCCCGAAAGCGCCGTTTTATGTATATCAACACCGCATTACCACGGCAACCGCGGATTTTTTCATATTAAAGAGGGTCAGGGAGAATGCCTGCTCCTGAAAAACTGCTACAGCGACTTTACCCGCGTGATCAGGAAAGGTATAACGCTTACAAACGATGCTTTAAACAATATCTCCCGCACTCTGTCCCAGACAGAGGGTCTGCTGGAAGGTCTTTTTGAAATAGTTTTCTTTTATTGCGAAGGGCAGATGCATATCTTTGAAGTAAACGACATGGAGCTTCCGCCGGAGGCAGGGCTTGATCCTTCCATCCCCAGGCCGCTCAACGCCCTCGAGTACAGCGAACCCATGACAGATTTCACCCCGGAAAAAGAACTTTTCTCACGCTCTCTGCTGCAAACGGTTTTCCCTGAGCAGGTCTCCTTCTTTACGACAGCGCTTTTTAAAAAATACCCAGATATACTTCATCCGTTTTTTCTGATTTTTGATGCCAAGGTGGGCTCCCCTTCGGCAAAATGCATTGACTTTCGCCCTTATGTCAACATAAACGGTCTTTTGCGCGGTTTCCGTGAAGTAAAGATTGATCGTCAGCTCTTCAGCAGCTTTTATATGCCGTGGCAGAAAATTTTCAGCAAAGACAAACCGCACAAACCGGAGCTTTTCATAAGCAAACGCATATCAACCGGTGATCTCGAAGGCTTTGTGGAAGAGATCGAGAAAGAGTACAAGAAAAAAGGATCTTACAACATCTATGAGCAAGACTATTTTGAGCCTGTCGTCAAAATAACGATGATGGCGATGATCCTGAATTTCCTGTTTCAGGAACAATTTTCATATTTCACCATTTATATAAAAGCCACGCAGGAAGACGCGCTCCGCTGGATTTATAAAACGCGCGAAAGTTCGTTTTTTATTAAAGGGGATAAGTTCACAGTTCCACCGTATTTCGATATCGCGCTCCCCGCGGAAGAGGTGGAGATCATCCCATCCGCAAGCGTTTCGGATAAAAATGTGATAATGTCGTGCCTCCTGGCTTTTTCACGCCGGCGCCGCCATAAAAAGGCTTTCGCACTGCTCGAATCCATCCATAAGATACTCGACCTGCGCGACATCCTTTTAAAGCATACGGCGGAATACCATACAAGAACCAGAAAATATATACTTGATAACGCCACATACATCGTAAACAAAGGAAAATTCAAATATGCCGAGCAGGCATTTCTATTCGACACAGCCGATCTGAAACGATTGACCAACGATACTTTTTATACAGGCCTCGGCCCCATACTGGAGTACAGGGAAAGCCTGCGACGCCGGGCGGCCGCCCAGGCCATGCCTTATGAAATGTACGAAATTGATATTCCCTACGCAGGAATGATTACTGAGGATCAGTATGCCAAGGGGAAATCGGATAAAATCCACCGGTGCGAATCGTACAACACTGCGGAGATAAGCGGCAAGGTGGTAAACTTTAGCCCGCATGCGGACGAAACGGCCGGCTCACGGCAGATATACTGCGCCCGTGCATTTCCCCTTACAGCCGTGGCGAAGCTTGGAAAGCCGCAGGCCGTTATCACGGACATCGCCCCGGCGTTTTCATACATAACCGAATACTGTATGATACACGACATACCGCTCTACTCGGGGGTACGCCACTGTGAACTGCTGCTTAAGGAAAAAAAGGTGAAACTGGATAAAAACACAATTGAGGTGATCTGATGGAAGCTTTTGAATGCATAATGACGCGTCAAAGCGTGCGCAAGTACACCGGCGGGACGATTACGGATGATATATTGCTCAAACTGCTCCAGGCGGGAGCAAACGCACCCTCCGCCGGGAACCAGCAGCCCTGGCATTTCATCACTGTAACCGATAAAATTGCTCTCCAAAAGATCGCGGACGATTTTCCCTACGGGAAAATGTTGCCGGATGCCGCATGCGCGATAGTCGTATGCATGAGCGCGAAAGCCGGCCGGTATCCGCAGTTCGCCGTGCAGGACTGCTCCGCCGCCACCCAGAATATCCTTCTCGCCGCCCATGCGCTGGGATTGGGAGGGGTATGGCTGGGAACACACCCTCTCAAGGAAAGGGAAGAGTTCCTGCGGAATCTTTTGGGCATACCTGATAATTTTATCCCCATGTCCGTCATATCAGTCGGGTGCCCCGCCTCTGCCGGCAACCCCAAAACACGGCTAAAACCTGAAATGATCC